>CAYZQX010000047.1:0-16396 GCA_964480615.1 uncultured Chitinophagales bacterium
CATCTGCAATTGTGAAAAAAAATCTGATTTCAAAATTGTAATCGACACTAATCTGCATAAAAAATTGTTATTGAAGTTCTACCTATAAGTTAGGACTTGCTTAATAACTGCGTTATCTTTTACTGCCGAGGATTTTGGAGGTTGTAATCGAAATGGATATGTGAATAAATTCGTGCGTTTCCATAATCAAGTTTAAGTTATATGTTTAAGATGTCGTCTCTTAGATATTGTTTGTTTTACTTGTATTCGCGATAGGGATGCGGAATGGTTTAGTCTTATTCACTGACTCTCAACACTGATTTATTAGGTAAGTTGTGTTGTTATAGACAGTAGTTAATATATATAAAGAAAAAAAGAGTCAGTGAATAAGACCGAAACGCAGTGTAGCCTGGAGCAGCCCGGGCCTGTAAGGCATCGCCAAAAATTTCAAAGATTTGAATTATTAAGTAGATACTAGATAATTTGCATAAAGAATCATATTAGAATTCTTTATATAATACAGGTGATTAAAATAATTTATACGACCTATGCAGCAATCACAATCACTGTTCTAATAAGCTTTAGAAACAATTAATATGCTAGTGCTTAATAAATTTTTTTGATACTGTGCCCTTATTATCAGTTATGAGTTGTAGGAAATAAATTCCACTGGCTAGTCCAGACACATTGATCGCATTATTGTCCATTGTAAGATCATATCTTTGGCCTGACGCAGAATAGATTGTTACAAGGCTTGTTTTGTTTTCATTTCCCATCGTGTTATTATTGCTATTTATATTTCCGTTCAGGTATAAGATATCTGACACTGGATTGGGAAATAAGTGTAGCTCATCTTTACTATTTATTACAGTATTGTTTAGTACACCTGTACTTGTGTCGCAAAATAAAATAGTGTCATTGGTCTCATTAAAATTTTGCCCATATATAAAAGTATAGTTGCTAAAATCAGTTATGCCAGTGACGAGAATGGAATCCGTATATACAAGCGAAGAATTTGGAATGTGGGCAAAGAAAAAAGCAACACCGTTCCAATTCACAATGGCTTCTCCTTGTGGTGAAATGATTTGTAAGGATGGATAGTTGATTGCCGAGTCGCCTACATTCCATACATCCACATGGACTAGGTTAGGGTTGATGGTATCATAGGCGATATCGTAGATACAAAAATTATCGAAAATATTTTGGCTATATGCATAGGACGGGAGGATGCAAAACAAGCATAGGCTTAAAATCAGGATCATTTTATTCATAATAAAAAGGAATTACGCATCATACATAGAATCATTAAAATCGCTTTCATTATAAGCTGAATGTTGAAAGGTAAAGTGCAAAAATAGAAAAATTGTTTTAATGGTTTTGTTTTCGCATTGTGAGAAGTAGTCAGATACATATATTTCATTACTTACACTTATTGAAATTTTTTTAGGAATCATTTCATAGTAGTTGAATGCAATATCTTATACAATAATATTTTCCATTTATAGAGCATAGCCTATTCAGGAATATTTCTCAATCAATGTTTCATCCTAATAAGTAGTTTATCTATTCTATTAAAATTTTTTTTTTAATAATTGGGCTTTACATATTAGTCAATTCTTACTAGTGAATAATTAAGCTAATGAAGTTTAGGGTAGGAAAATAAGAATCAAGGATTGTTGCAATTTTTATTATTGATTAGTAATAACCTAAGTATAATATCTAGGTACTTGCCATCCTAATTATTGCATTTATTTTCTGTTTTTAATTTTCTCACGCGCTTTTACTCTCCATGGTGCATCTATCTCCCAGTCTCCTGCCATTATACATCCATAAGGCATGATTTCGTCAAGCACTTCGCCCAGCCCTAATTCCTTCATTTGTCGCTTAACCATATCGGCATTTTTATAGGCACTTGGCAATTCAGAAATGTCGATATTATTAGAAAAAAATCGCACATCTAATCCACTGGTTTCTTCGTGAAAGAGCTGTTCTATTGTTTTATGTGCTTTGTTTTTCTTGTGTTGGCCTCTACTAATATTTCTTCCAGCACCGTGTGGGGCGAATCCTATATTATTGATGGTGGTATTCCCTTTTACAATTAATACTGGCTCACTCATATTCAATGGAATTAGTCTTAGTCCCTCCTTACTATCAGGAACGAATTTATCATCTAATAGCGTAGCTCCTTTTGCGTGGTAGAATAAATCATTTTCCTTAAACACGAAATTGTGTTCATTCCAAAATCTATCGATGGGATCAATGTTTAAATTTTGAGCAGTTGCATTGTGAATTGTGGAGTGATTCAATTTAGTCCATTCTCGAACTATTTGTAGTGCTTCCCAATAAAGTTTGCCCTCCTCAGTATCATAAGGAATCCAAGCATTTTTCTCTGGAGTTAATGGGGATATTTCTTTTCTAAAAAATTCTGCAATTTTCATTCCTTGCGTATAGAGATTCGCTCCAAAACCTCGACTACCGTGATGAGTAACCATCATAGTTTCACCAGTCTTATTCGAAATGCCTACAAATAAAAAATGATTGCCATCCCCTTGTGTGGCCATATGTGTTTTAGCAAAATTCAAGCTGCGTTCTGAATTTAGAAAATAGTTTGATTTGATTTTTTCTTCCATTTCATTGGGTAAGTCCGAATAGGCTGTTCTTCCACCTCCACCAAAGTGGGTAATGGAATGTGCCATATTCAAAACGGTTTTAGGTGACATCATACCGAAATTAGTCATCATAACAGAACAACAAATATCAGCGCTATGCATAGAAGGATGAATAGCATTTTTTGCAATAACAACGCCCCCTACAGGGATTTGTCCAGGTCCTGTGGGGCAGGCATCGGGCATGACTGCACCACCAATAAGCGTAGGTGTTTTCATTAGCTCTTGCATCGCGTCTAGAACCATATTTACATTCTCTATTTCCTCCTCTGACTCAGCTCTTATGTTTTTATAAAAGTCTAAAGGCACATCATACGGGTCGATGTGCTGAGGTCGCACAGACTCAATGTATGCTCTTAAATTTTCACCACTCAGCTGATTTGCATTAGCATAAGTTATAACATCTTTAAACCATTTGGAAGGCTTGAATCCAAGATCTATAATGTCTTTTCCAGTAATCATATAGTTAAATAATAGTTGATTTCTTGATTAGGGCAACTGCGTGAAGGCAAAATTGTCCATAATTAATACTCAAAGATAATAGAATTGAAGTATTTTAGCTGAGTTGTGGTATGCGTAATTTTAGTGTTAACCCCCATTACTCATTTTCCTGAGCGCATCGATGAGCCATTGTTTTTCAGGGATCAGCATTTCACTGTTAATCGCTAAAAGAATTTTTGAGGTGTTAGGCCTGTATGAATTTCTTAGGTCAAAGAGCTTATTAGTTAGATTGATAAAATTTCGATGCGCTTCTAAATGTTTTTCAGGAATGGAGTTTTGATTCATTACAAGAAATTTTCTAAAACTGGTCACCAGTGATTTAAAGAGCTCATGGTACTGTAGTTCATAATATGTTTTTAGCCTAATTCTTTTTTCACCTAATCTAGTATATAAATCTCTTTCTGAGATGCGGTTTAAACAGTCTAATACATCTAAGAATTTCGTTTGATAAAAAAATATTTTTGCAAGACAGAATTGAAAATTGTCTTCGCTAACTATAGGGCTAGGCAACATTTTTGGTCTAGCAAATTCTAGAAAATTTAATGCTTCCTGGGGTTTGTTGAGGTTGAGGCTAACAGTGATATAGTTATTGATAAATGCATTCAAAAGATAATTGTCAATAAATGCGCATCCGATTTCCAATTGCTTATTGTATAGGGTAAATAATTCTATATAATAGTCCTGATTGTCCTTGTCGAATATGTCAGCTGCAAGGTTTTCTAAGTAGGTAAATATTATGCGCAAATCTTCGGATGTGATTTTATCTTGAAGTTCTGCAAGCAGTTCTTTTAATTCTATATAATCGCTCAATGTTCCTTGCTTATTGAGCAGTTGATACGCTTTATGCCATAAGCTAATTTCCTTTATAGATTGCAAGTGTACATTTTCTACAATATGCGTTTCGATTGCCGTTACGAAATTATACTTGTAATTATATTTTGCAGTACGATTTCTGTTGAGCATTTGACATGCTAGTTTGAGCTTGGTAATGATGAAGAATGTATCAAAGGCGTCACTTTCATTTTGAAAGTTTACATCCTCCGTTCTTGTGTCTAGTCGTATGCTTTGATATTCGGTGAGCTCTTGTTCTTTTCGATATTGATACCAATAATAGTTTCCAATCGGAGCAGGGTTTTTGTCTAGTTGCTGTGATAATTCTTTCCATACACTCTGATAATGAGGTAAGAGGTTTTGGCGCCTATAAAACTGTAATAGATAAAACAGTGAATCTGGCTTTTGTGAATCTACGCTGTCATGGATTAAAAATTTTTCGGCTAAAGCGAAAAGTTTGGAATATAATTTTATTAGTCTATTTTCATCAAACCCTTCCCCTAGAATTTTGGATGCACGAACCTCATTTTCTATAATATCCTCATCGAAATTAGGATAGAATCGACATAGAATTTCAAATAAATTTAAAATTTTTTGGTTTGAATTATAAAAATCAGTGGAAAGGAAAGCGCGAAGTCGCGCTAACATTGCATCATCCAAACTGGCCAAAAGTGGCAATACCCTATAATTTTTCACCCTATTCCCCTATTTAAGCCTAATATTAGAAATTTTTCTGATCATCGCCTAAATGTCGTTGGGATTTTTAGTAAAAAAGGTAATCATAATATTTAACAATTATTCCGTACTTTGGGTTTGTAATTAAATTGTTTGTAGAGATGAAAAAATTTTATACCTTGCTTTTATTATTTTGGACCTTTGCTTGGCACCTTGGCAATCCTATTTTTAGCCAGTGTAATGGGCCTACAGCGTTTGAAATCACCGATTTTTCGGGTAGTAATCTGTCATATAGCTACGTGTTTTCGCAGGAAACTGCTAATAACCAAATCACCATCTCCATTAACGGGTTTATAATTTCTTACATTCCTATTACATATATTGCAGGCGATGGAGTATATACATTCCCGTATCCACTAGCTAATGGAGATGAGGTAGTAGTCACTGCCATCACTTATTGTGAAAATAATAATGAAACCAGTGAAATTTCAATTGTACTTCAATACATTGGAGGCATCGCAACAGTAGAAGAAGTATATACGCCTTTTAGTGAAACTTATGCGATTGACTATCTAAGTAATTTGGGGCGCAAATGCAGGATTCTTAAAGATAATACTAATAAAATATTATACGATAAGCCAAAGCTTGCAACAATATGGAAAGATATGCCCAATAAGGATACACTAAAACTATCTGATGTGGTGACGGCTTGTGGTTGCAGGGTTTTCGCTAATACAGTCCCTTGTAGTACTAGTAAAAACTTGGTTGCCAATCAAGAGGCTAATATTTTAAGGAGTTATCCTAATCCTGCTACTGATGAGTTAATTTTCTATTTTAATGAGGCGATTGATTTGAATGCATCTATCCAAATTTATGGTATTGATGGAAAGCTTTGGCTTGCTAAGGATTCTTATGTAATTGATGGAATGGGCATAATAAATGTTGACGAATTACCTAGTGGAATTTATCATTTAGTACTAAGTGAATCAACAAAAGATCATTATTTAAAGTTTGTAAAAAAATAGTCTATAGCACAAGCATATTGTTTACTTTAATGGAACACTCCTAATTTTAGGGGTGTTTTTTTTATGCTTAAACTTGTATCATAATTAGCTATTTTTTTTGGGCGATGCCTTACAGGCCCGGGCTATTCCAGGCTACGCTATCGCTTCGGTCATAATGATTGGCTAGTTCAGACTAGCCAATCATTATGACTAAACCTTTCATATCCCTATCGCTTTTCACGATTGTCGAATTCCTAGCTTTGATTCGATATACTGATGCTTGCAGCAATCATCGATCTGTGCTTTTTGCTCTTTACCTAATGAAGCAATATTCATGTGTCGATATTAAAATTACGAGGGTAAGCTAATTTTCATTTAGGTATAATTCTAATGCATAAAATAGTTAGCGGAGGCAATATTAGAAATCATTGAAAACAAAGGCTTTGCAAGTTATAGAGCAAGCCCTGCATAAATTTAAACCTCCTAGTAATAATTTGCAGCAATTCAGTTGCGCAATTAGAGGCTTGTGTTTTTTGACCTGCATTAATTGGTATTTTTATTTTTGTAAATGACATTGCCGATTGTTTACTTTCCATAAGTCTAGGTATATAGTGATTAGATTGCAGTTGTTTTGCTTGGCTTTTTTATTTAAAAAGGTAATTGAAATCATTTCACATTCGTATGACATTTGCATCAACCAATATCGGTGAAAAAATTAATTTTATGTTTATGAAAAAGTTTTATGTTTTGTTTGTGTTGTTTATGAGTATAATAGGTGGTGATATCTATGGGCAACTAATGCCAGCAATTAGTCCTTGTCAAGATGAGGTATATAACTTTGAGAGCTTATATAGTGTGCAAATTGGCTTTGATAATAATTGCTCTAGAAGGTTTTTAGTGGTTAGAAATAATGTATTAGGACCAATCGAAGCCCAATCCTTTATCTACGATGTTAGATACCAGTTTGGGGATGGAAATTCTGGGTATTCACAAAGTAATGAAGTTTTTAACCCAGTACGACACACTTATTTTCCACAAGGATCTAGTCAGACGTATAATGGAAGTGTTACTTTTAAATTAAAAATATATCCACCTGCTGTACCTAGTCCAGATCCATATATGCCTTGTTATATTACAATTACACTTCCATTTACTGTAGCAATTTCTAGTTGTAACAATACTGCTTGTGGTACTAATGTAATAAACCAAGGCTTTATACTTCAATGCAATCATGATGGTCGCGGAATAGATGTAATAAACACATCTACTGTAAATGGAGTGTTAAATAATAACTATAATTATAAAGTAAGCCAAGGCCAAATTGAGTTTATTACTCCCAATAGATATAAAATTGTAAACTTCCCCCCTAATGCTACTATTACAATCACTCAAACACTTAGAGTTAGTAACACTTGTAGAAGGGTGTTGTCTAAAACCACTTCCTGCCTAAATACTAGTCAGAATAATGATTGTGAATTTGATTTATATAGAGCCCCTGAATATGGATATTGCACTGCTCAAGTTCTTTATAAAGGATCACTTGACATGGTATCCCACTGGATATATACGCTTGATGGTGGTAATCAAAGAATATATTATGTCCATCCAGGAAATGTGTTATTTAGAGTCCCGCTTAACTCAGGTAATCATGAAGTTTGCTTAAGAGCTATCATGTTAGACGGGAGCATATGCGAATGGTGTGAATGTTTCTTTTGTGGTAGTCAACTCCTAAATAATAATGATTCTTCTTGTACATGTGGTGAAGCTAGTTGTGAAGAAATTGATGGAATTGGTACATTAGGTAAAACAGAAAGTGAACTAGTAGGTGCTAATCATTTGATCGCATCGCCAAACCCATTTAGTGCTTATTGTGACATAAGAGGAATACCTGATGATGTGAGAAGCATAAGTATATTGTCTATAAGTGGTGCCAATATTAAATCAATAAACATCCAAGAAAGCAATTTTAATAATGGAATTTTACAATTAGATTTGAGCGAGTTACATGTTGGTATATATTTTATACAAGCTACTTCAAATGATAATCAGTATATGACAAAAATTATCAAACAATAGTAGTTCCTATTATACCCAAAATATAAAAAAAGCCGTAGAATAATTCTACGGCTTTTTATTTTGGCAAAAGCTAAATTAATTATTATGGGTAATTCTATTACATCAATCCGATATACATAGCTTTAAGCTGTTCATTAGTTTCCTTTTCCTTTATCTCATTGATAATGGAACTGATCTGGGCTATTTTATTAATGATTTCTTCATCTTTTGAACCGCCATTTGTAACGGCACGTTCTTGTTTTTCATTGAGGCCATCTCTCATTCTTTGCAATGCTTTAGCAGAGCTATAGCGAACCCACCAGGTCTTATCATTGTGAGCGATATTTTTTAGGTTTTCAATGCCTGTATTCATTGTTTTGTTATCCATACGGGTAAGAAAGTCGGCGTATGGATTGCATAGCTGGTATTTGATGTGGTTCTGAGGTGATTTCAAATTTTCAACAAAGAAGTCTGCTTGCTTTTCATCGCCAAAACGTCCGTATATTTTTGCTATTGAAGCAATCAAGTTGCTATTTTTTTCGCCTTCTAATTTCTTCGCTGCCTTGAGAGATTTTTCTCCATCTATTTCCGATAGCCCATCAAGACCTGCGGCCACTACTTGGTAAGAGGAATCTTTCAGTGCATCTTCAAATACACCTAAATAGTCCTTTAATTTCAGTTCGCCAAGTTTTTCCACAGCGGCATTGCGTACAGCAGATTTCTTGTCGTTAGTCGCAAGATTTTTTAATACTTTTACAATCTCACTAAAGTCATCTTTGTCCTTATCAACACTTATGGCGTTTATTGCTTCTACACGTATGTCATGGTAATTATTTTCCATTGCTTCAATGAGCATTTTGCGTCCTTTTGCATTCAAGCTCTGTACTTTTTTAATTGCTTTAATGGATTCAATGGCATCCATATAGTTAGGACCTAAATAATATTGTGTGATAAATTGTTCTGAGGTTTTATTATCCGTTTTCTCACACAGTAATATTTTATCGGCATCTACATTGATTAATTTGACTGGTGTGTTGATGCTAAATGTATGGGTGTATTCTCTCCCTTTTGCCACGATTTCCTCGATTGTTTTGCTGCCTTTATCATTGTATATGGCCACTTTCATAGGAAGGATAAATGGGTCTTCTTCTTGTGTTTGCTTGATTGTGACAGTAGGGTTACCATTCTCAGCTACACCATAAGAAATGTCTAATACAGGATGCCCTTTGCCCATAAACCATTGGTCGAAGAACCAGCTGAGGTCTTGTCCTGTAACTGCTTCAAATGATTTGCGAAGGTCGTGGATTTCCACAGCTGTATATCTATTGTCATTGAGGTATTTAGTAAGAGATGCGAAGAAAGCTTCATCACCTACGATATGTCTAAGCATGTGTAATACTCTTCCTCCTTTTTGGTAGCTATGTGCGTCGAACATATCTTCTTTATCGCTGTAATAATAGCGTATGAGCGGTTCTTTCTTTTGCTTAGACTCATTGAGGTATTGTCTCAAATCGCCGTAGATGTGTTCATCCGCTGCATCCTTGCCATATTTGTGATCAATCCATAGATATTCTCCATAGGTAGCAAAGGATTCGTTGAGAGGGAGATTAGCCCAGGACTCACAAGTTACATAATCGCCAAACCAATGATGAAATAATTCATGTGCAATAATGTCCTCGTGATCCTCATCTAACATTTCGCGATCGGTCTTATTCATCCCTTCAAAGAAAGTAACAGCGGTCGTGTTTTCCATAGCCCCAGAAACAAAGTCACGTATAACTATTTGCGAATACTTAGCCCAAGGAAATTCTACACCTAACTTGTTGCTAAAGAATTCGATCATCTCAGGTGTATTGCCCCACATACGATCAGCGTAAGGCGCATATTTAGGTTCTACATAATAGTTTACCTCTTTTTCTCTCCACTTATCTTTTACTACAGTAAAATTTCCCCCTGCGAGCATAAATAAGTATGGTGCGTGTGGGAGATCCTGTTTCCAATGATCAGTACGGGTGCCATCTTTATTGTCCTTAGAATCCACTAAGATACCATTCCCTAAGGTCACGAAGTCTTTTTCTACTGTAATAAAAACTTCGCCTGTACAGCGTTCATTAGGCTTGTCAAATGTAGGAAACCAGCAAGAGTTTGATTCAGTTTCCCCTTGTGTCCAAAACTGTCTTGGCTTTTCTTTATCTTCATTTTTTGGATTGATAAAATAAAAGCCTTTGTCCTCTGTAATAGCCATACTGCCTTTAACTTTTATTTCATTAGGTTTGGCTATATAGGAAATATATACATTGTATTGCTCTCCTTTTTTATATGTTTTGAGTAGGTGTATGGTCAGCTTGCTGCCATCATAGTCGTATCTCAGTTTATCATTTTTGCCATTGTCATTTACTAGGAATACTTCTTTGATTTCAAAGCCCTTAGCATCGAGAATCAATGTATTCGTAGGATAAAAAACAGGTGTGAGGCTATGTGTAGCCTCTCCAATAATTTGTTGTTTTTCCCAGTCTAATTTTATATTTAATTTGGTGTGTAGGATATCATTTTGTCGAGTTGCGGATGCGTTATAGACCAATTCAGGTTCAGGAGTAACTACTAACTCGGGTAGTGTCACATATTCTCCTTCGACTGACTTAGCCGTTTTTTTGGATGTACCACAGCCTATTCCGAAAAATAGTACGGGCAATAAGGCGATGATTAATTGTTTTCTCATTATTATTTATTAAAAAATTGACTACAAATGTCGGGTTTTTTTTAGAAAAGCACAACTAGCAGACCGTGATCAATTCTACCATAGTAGGGACTGTAACACAAAACTAATGTTATGGTTTTATGATTCTAATATTTATTGCAGCAACTGATTAAAGACTAGTGTCTTTTCATTGATTTATGATTACCGATTTTCGATTTGCGAAACTAATAGGTTAGCGCGATTTATGATCCTGAAGCTCGTTGTAGAAACTACAATAAGTCCAGTGACCATCATCTAGCGTCCAGAGTCTATTGTCCAGTGTCTGGTTTAAGCGATAGGGATATGAAAGGTTTAGTCATAATGATTGGCTAGTCTGAACTAGCCAATCATTATGACCGAAGCGATAGCGTAGCCTGGAATAGCCCGGGCCTGTAAGGCATCGCCAAAGTCACACTATTTTAAGGTATAGAGCACCTTTAAATTAGAACGATGAAAAACAAGTTGCAATTTAAAATTCAATGAATATTTCAATTACTGAAACAAGCTGTCATTCGTCATAATTAACTCTACTGTGGTTTTGAGAATTATAAGTAAGCAAAAGGCGATCACTCCATAACGAAGATAGTGTGGAGGCAGTTTTTGGCCTAATGAAACACCCCAATTCGATGCAAGTACAACACCCAAAATAACTGGCAGTGTGAAGGCAAAATTGACTGCACCAACGGTATAGTTTAGTTGATCACTGAAATCATAATAAAATAGATTGAATAGGGTAAGCGCACCTGCTACTAGCATTATCACGCCAAGCGATATGGATAATACTTTTCGGATTTTAATATTGAACAATCCATTTAATAACGGTATAATTGCAAAGCCACCTCCAAGTCCTGATAAGGAAGTGAATATGCCACTTATCACGCCTGTCAATATTAAAAAAACAGTCTTAATACTTTGTGGATGGTTGAACTTTTTTGTTTGGTTAGACTTGATAAGCATCCTTATGATCATGGGAAGCATTAGACATATAAACACAAGCGAGAATTCGGCGCGAGATAAATGGATGTGACTAATAAATATAGTGATCGCAAATGCTGTGACAATTGCTGGAAGTCCCAAGAACAATATGGTACGTGGATAAAAATTGCCTGCTTTCCAGTTCCTAAAACTTGCTGATATGCCCGACCACATAACTGAGTATATAGAGGATGCAAGCACTATTTTTACAGCATCCGTTTCATTCAATATGTCGCTGTATTCCGCTTGCACATAAGTAGAATATACGGCTATGAACAAGGGACCTCCACCTATGCCTAATAATCCAGATATAAAACCTCCAGCTATGCCTGTAAGAAATAATAGTACAAAGTGGAAGATATCCATGGTGATCGCTTGTATTCTATAAGGAAATAATCCTTAACGATAGATTATTTTTTTATTGGCGGTGAAAGAATTTTTTTCATTTTTGTGGGATTGCCAAATAGTGCGATAGAACTGAGGATAAATGGATCTTCGTGTAAGGTCGCTTCGGTTTTACCACTCTGATAGTAGTAGCGACCTATGAGTTCATAGCGCAATAATTTTTTTATCTCCTCTTTATTTTTTTCTAGTTCATTGGCTTGTTTTGCGTTTATTTTTTTGCGCATGCTATTGAACTGATCAAGGATGACCTGATCTATTTTTTCTTCTTTGGAGGAGGATTCGAGTGCTGCAAGGGCGAGCTCAGTTTTTGATTCAAAATCGAATTTTTTGTTTCTTAAAAATTCAGCGAAATCATTGAAATCGGCATCCGTAAATTGGAAATCTTTAGCTGGTGGAATGGAGTCATGTTTTAGTTGATATTCATTACAGAACTCAAAAAACATTTTTTGATCTATAAGTCCTTGAGTATAACTGGAGGGCTTAGGTATTTCGACTAATAAATCTGGCGCTACTCCGCTGCCATCCCTTACTGGTCTCCCTGCCTGTGTAACAAATGCTTTGCATAGGGAGTCGGGGATCTCCTTAGCGCCTTCATCCGTATATTGACCATAGTAATCAATTGCTTGAATACAGCGACCACTAGGCAAAAAATATTTAGCTACAGTAAGCTTTAACTTGGCATTGTAGCCTATATCTCTGGTTTGCTGAACAAGACCTTTGCCATAAGAGCGCTGACCTAACACGATGCCTCTATCTAAGTCTTGCATGCAGCCCGATACAATTTCAGATGCTGATGCGGACTTCTCATCTATAAGTAGGATGAGCGGGATCTCCTTGTCTAATGGCTCTTGCATAGCATCGTATTTCTTATCCCATTCAGGTAGTCTTCCTTTGGTACTTACTACGGGAGTGCCTTTAGGGACAAATAGATTGACCATATTGATCGCTTCATTGAGCAAGCCACCAGGATTGTGTCTTAAGTCAAAGACAAGGAATTTCATCTTTTCATTTGCCTTTAATTTTTCGATTTCTCCGGCAACAAATTTTGCGCAGTTAGCTGTGAACTGAGTGAGCTTGACATATCCTACTGAGTCATTAATCATTTCAGAATAGGTGACATCTTTAGGGCTTACTTCTGTGCGTTTTACATTGATGGTTTCTACATTGCTGGAAGGAGTGGTTTTAATACCTAATTGTAATTCGGTATTGGGCTGACCCATAAGGGCGATCATGACATCATCAATTGTGCGACCCAGTACAGGCTTATTATTCACTGATACAATTTCGTATCCTGGTTTTATCTTAGCAGTGGCAGCACCTAAATTTTCAAACACATCTTTTATGATGATCTTATTGTCGATCTCTAGCAACTCTACACCGATATCCCCCATCTGACCACTCTGGCGAAGACGTGCCTCTTCTATTTGTGATTCAGTAATGTAATTCGTATAGGGATCTAATGATTTCAGCATGCCATCAATGCCTTTGCGCATAAGTCCTGCGGGCTCTACCTCATCCACATAATCTTGATTGAGGTCTTTATAGGCTTGACTGAATATTTTTAAAAAACGGGCTATCTCAAAATAATTTTGATCGCCTACCTTGAAGGAGAAAAAACCGATAGCCATGCTGATAATAACAACTGGCAATACCAATTTATAAAATGTTGATTTAATGCGCGAACCTTTGCCTGCGGGGATAATAATATCCTGCTGAGCTAGCTGCTTGCCAATCATTGATACTTGCTCCTTATTGCTATTCATCTCTTTATCCTCTGATTGATGATGGTATGTTGAATTATTGTTTTTCATTATTACATTTTTGGATCACACAATGAGTTATGCTGTTCCTGTTCTTCTTAGTATTGGGGTTAATTGATATTAGTTTTTTAGTATTTTATTATACTCTGTAGCATTGCTCAATACAGCTTTAGCCTTAGCTATTGCTGGATCCGATCTCAGGCTGCTGAGTACTCTTCCTTTTTGTAGATAATATCGGGATACAATCTCCTCCTCCAATAAGTAACGAATGTCATTCTTATATTTCATAAGGTCTAGCTCTTTATCGTGGGCAAGACTCTTTTTTATTTCATTAAGTTCAGGGGAAATAATATCCAGGTATTTATCTTCTTCAGCCTGCTTCATTAAAGCTTCTAGTTTGTTTTCAGTATAGGTTGTGTAATCATAGTCTTTGTCTTGTACAAAGGCTATAAAGGCATCATAATCAGCATCAGGCAGGTTAAATTTGTCAGCGGTCTCTATGTTAGGATGTTTTGCCACATATTCAGTGGCGAAATAAAAGATATGTTTTTTGCCTATTAAGCTACTTGCTATATAGCTGAGTTCTTCTGATATAGATTCTATATCGGGATCTACTCCTCCAGCGTCATATACCTTGCGACCATTCGATGTTTTGTAGGCTGTGCGCAAAGAGTCTGGTATCTTGTCAGCTCCATCTTTGTATTTTCCACTGTAATCAATTGCTTGTATGCAGCGTCCGCTAGGTAAAAAATATTTAGAGGTGGTGAGCTTTAATTTTCCATTGTAACCTAATTCTCTGGTACTCTGTACCAGTCCTTTGCCAAACGATTTTTCGCCAAGTATTACGGCTCTATCATAATCTTGCATTACACCTGCTATGATCTCCGAAGCGGAAGCGGAACCGCGGTCTATAAGTACGACCATCGGTATATTTTTGTCGAGTGGTGCTTCCTTGGTTTTATACACGTATCCGCCACCTATATCGCTTCCCTTTGTGCTTACTACGGTACTGCCCTTGTCCACGAATAGGCTGGCTATATCCACTGCTTCATTGAGCAAGCCGCCAGGGTTGTTGCGTAGGTCTAAGATAATACTGGTTGCATTTTGTTTTTTTAGTTGATCGAGGGCATTACGCACTTCGCTGTGACAGTCATCGGTAAAATTATTGAGAAGGATATAGCCAGACCCATTATCAAGCAAACCATAATAAGGCACGCTGTCTAATTTTATCTCCTCGCGAATCAATTTTTTAGTGATTAAATCTTTTTGGCCATGTCGTTCTACAGTAATGACAACTTCGGTGCCAGGCTGTCCTTTGAGCAGGCGACTCACATCATCACTCTTTAACCCTTTCATAGACTTATTATCTATTTTTATTATCCTATCACCAGCCTTCAGTCCAGCTTTAGCAGCGGGTGCTCCCTCATAAGGTTCGGATACGATCACAAAACCATTGTCAGTAGAAATTAATGCGCCTATGCCGCCATAACGACCAGTAGTCTGCATTAAATAACCCTCCATATCCTCTTCAGGATAATATACTGTATAAGGATCTAAGGAGCCAGTCATAGAGTCGAGACCAGCTAAGGTCAGCCGATTCATATCTAACTCATCCACATAACCTATTGATAGTTCTTTGAATAAATTATATAATATCTCAATATTCTTTTTTACTTCAAAATAGTTTTTGCCACCAGCGGCAAATGAATAGAGAATAATACTACAAATGATGATTAAGGAGAAAGAAAAATATTTTGATTTCATTTTCAATTTTAATAAGATAGACGCATACTACTTAGTATGTTAGTCCACCATGTTCAATTCCAATTATTTTACAGGATCATAGCCACTGCCACCCCAAGGATGACAACTACTGATCCGCTTGATACCCATCCATAAACCGCTCACTGGGCCGTGCTTGCGTAAGGCCTCGATCATATAGGATGAGCAGGTAGGTAGGTACCTACAGGAAGGCGGCAGGATAGGACTCAATACATATTTGTAAGCCTGGACTAAACCTACTAATATAGCCACAAAGATAGCGGAAACCTTATTCATGCAAACGGACTAAATATGTTATACATAACGCAATTTTTTCATAAATAATATTAAAATCCTGCAATTCATTGCCCAAAAAAATAAATCCAACACACAATTGTTTGTTTTGAGCTGCTAGGGTCTCTTCTAATGGGCCTCGCAGCAATCTCCAGCTCTCGCGCATCCTCCGCTTAATATAATTTCGATCGCTTGCCTTGCTAAAATTTCTTTTACTCACTGAAACCATCACTTGCGTGGGACAAGATTCAGGAAACCCCTGATCGAGCCATACCATCGCGATCGGAAAAATTGTCTTTTTTTTCCCTTTCTCGAACAGTGCACTTATGCGTTTGCGCGATTTAAGCCTCGAATATTTTGGCAGTCGAAATGACAAGTTACATCAAATAATTAAGATTTGGCAAATATAAGTAAATCTAGGCCTTTCACTATAGAATGTTGTGAACCATGGAAAGACAAAGAACGCAAATACAAGGAGCAAATAAAAAAAAGAATTAACCTTGTATTGTAATTTGCATACCGTCAAGGCAATAAAGTTAGTTCTGAATAGATCAAGGAACTTCCATTAATAAAAATAATTAATACAATTACGATTATGGCGATGCCTTGCAGGCCCGGGCTATTCCAGGCTACGCTATCGCTTCGGTCATAATGATTGGCTAGTTCAGACTAGCCAATCATTATGACTAAACCTTTCATATCCCTATCGTTGTGCCACGAACAGACTAGTCTCGTTGAGATAATGAGATTGTA
>CAYZQX010000048.1:0-16215 GCA_964480615.1 uncultured Chitinophagales bacterium
GGTCCGGGCTTTTCAGGGCTACGCTGTCGCTTCGGTACTGGGCTGGCTGGCTTACTGCATATAAAAAAAATAAGCTCTTCAAAGCCAGCCAGCCCAGTACAAACCCTTACAATCCCTATCGCTTTTTGACGATTTACGGTTAACGATTTAGGATTTGCAATACTGAAGCTGGTTGCAACAATTGAACTGAGTCCAGGGACTATTTTACTTATTGAACAAGCCCATAAATCGCGAAACTTATAAAATAAAAGATGCTATAATATAATTTTTGTAATTGCATTATAAGCACCATTTATGACGGCTTTCATTCTGTTAAAATCCAATGTTTCAATTGTATCGGTTGGCAAATGATAGTTAGGGTTACGAATAAAAGAAGTGTCGTTAATCATTAAAGCATCGTAACCAAATGCCCAATAATTTCTTTGATCTGATAATCCTGCTAAACTTGAAAACTCATTATTTGCTGGGAAGCTGATATTATACACATCAATTTCAGAACCAATGGACATGAGCTGTTGAACTTTAGTATTAAAGCTATCATATTTATCAATACCGACTGTCATAATAAAATTAGCAGTACTAGGATAGTTTTTTGCCAACTCAGGAGAAGGAAATGATTGCGAATTAGGCACATCTGAGAAATAACCAATCATTTCATAACATATCATCCCTATAACATCAATATTATTTACAAAAAGTGATTCGGCGTGTATATAGCTGCCCATCTCATTAGTGCCAAAGAAAGGAGGCTCTTCCAAACAATATCCTACTAATTCAATGGTATAATCAATTACCGGTTTATTTTCGCCCAATAATCTTGCTGTTTCAAGCAATCCAGCTACTGCGCTGGCATTGTCATCAGCTCCAGGCTGATCGCCACACACATCATAATGTGCACCTATTACAAGGGTCCTGTTATGGCCTGGATTATATATACCTATGACATTAGTGTATTCTTTACCGCGAGCCGTCCACATTTGCTTCTTTCCTAATAGACCAGAATTATTAAATACATCCTCGATATATTTGGAAACTTGCTCTAAGCTAGTGAGATTCATATAGTTTCGATATGGTCTTAATTCAGTCAAGAATTTCACATCTTTATATAACCTTTCCTTTTGTGCTTTCATATTAGTTATCAACTGTATTTTTATGAGAATGCTATTTTATTAGGATTTAGCATGACATAAGATCCTGTCATACAGAAGGTATCCATTTCACAACTAAATTAATTACAAGCCATCCTATCGGATTCGTACAATTGTAGCAGTTATTAATTATTTACTAAGTTCTTCTTTTGTATTTGTAGCTGGCTCATCACCACCTTTCAGGTAGGATGGCAAGTTAAGACCAGCCATATTGAATAAGTCGTTGAGTGGCGGCACCGTTTTCATCATGCCAGAAACAAAATTTGCTGTAGAGGAATTTCCATTTTCACCTTGTCCATTTCCTGAATCCCACACAATAATCTTATCAATTTTAATATTCTTCACTGCTTCCACTTGTGTCCTTACGAGTTCAGGTAGTTTTTCAATCAAGAGCAATTGAAATGCCTTATTAGGATCACCACCGGCTGCTGCAACAACTTCCTTATAACCTTCAGCTTGTTTCGTTAGTATCTCAAACAATCCTTTTGCCTCGGCTTCCATTTTTGCATATATCGCATCGGCCTCTCCCTTTGCATTTTCTCTTATTGTTTCTGCTGCTGCTTGTGCTTCAATTATAGCTCTTTGTTTTGCTATTTCAGCAGGCACCACAATATTTGCTATCTGAGTTGACCGTTCTCTTTCAGAACGAGCTAATTCAGCCTTCTGCTCTGCTACATAGGATTCCTCAAGAGCTCTGGCTTGCTGAACTTTTTCAGCGGTAATGGCAATTCTTAGGGATTCAGCTTCTTTTTCACGGCGAAGTGCTTCTGAATTAGCAATAGCAATTTTGGCTTCATTTTCACCTTGAATAGCTATTGCATTAGCCTCTGAAGTTTTCACTCTAGTATCTCTTTGTGCTTCTGCCTTTCCAATCGTTTCATCCTTAACCGCGGTGGCGATACTTATCTCCTTATCTTTTTGTGTAATGGCAATTTTTACGTCTCTATCTCTGTGCGTTTCGGCTATTTGGGTGTCCTTTTCACGGTCTGCTAGTGCCTTTCCTGTTTCTCCTATTTTCTCTTGTTCAGCTACACTGATTTTTGCTTCATTAATTGCTTTTGCAGCAGCTTCTTTTCCAAGGGCTTCAATATATCCTGACTCATCTTTTATATCCGTTACATTTACATTAATTAATTTCAAGCCTATCTTTTTTAACTCACTATCTACATTTTTTGAAATATTGTCAAGAAATTTATCACGATCAGAATTAATTTCTTCAATGGTCATTGTGGCGATTACCAAACGCAACTGACCGAATAAAATATCTTTTGCTAACTCTTGAATTTGCTCTGAAGACAAGCCAAGTAATCTTTCCGCAGCTGTATTCATACTGTCATTTTCAGTCGAAATAGCAATTGTGAAGCGACAAGGCACATCTACCCGAATGTTTTGCCTACTGAGTGCATTTGTCAAGTTCGCTTCAATAGATAATGGTTTTAAATCTAAGAATGCATAATCTTGAATAATAGGCCATATAAAGGCACCACCGCCATGAATACACTTAGCTGATGTACCACCAGTACGACCATACACTACTAAGATTTTGTCAGAAGGACAGCGCTTATACCTCGAAATTAATGCTGAAATTGTTGCGAATAGAACTATTGCCGCAACTACAATGATTACAATTGGTGTCATATTATTTATTTATAGGGTTTCTACAATTAGAATACTATTGTTTTCTATCTTTACTACCTTAACAACTGAACCTGACTGTATAGTTCCATTTTCAGTCATCGCTTCAAGCTCGTGAAACGACCCGTTTACACTAATCATAATTTTACCTTTACCTTTTTTGTGTTCAGGAATGGTCAAATACACCTCAGCAGTTTTGTTTAAGGTATTCGCGATGTTAAATGAATTATCTTCGGCTAATTTTTGTATTTGGCGAATTATCACAAAAAACAAATACACAAATAAAATTCCAACGGCTAAGGATAATGTGATTAGTAATGGCTTGTCATTAATAGTTGTATAAAACGAGATGCCTGTCCAGCTAAAACCCAATAAAAAATTAATTAAATTTCTCAACGAAAAAAGTTGAAATGGAGCCTCACCGCCAGCTAAGTCACCATCAAAGTCGGCTACAATTCCATCGGAGGCATCTACACCCATAAAGGTTATAATTGTTTGTATAATAAAAATTATACTCGTAGGTATCGCTACATACCAAAAATTCTTTAGCAATGGGTCCAATCCTTCTAATATTTCCATAGTTATCATTTGTGTTATTTTGATCTAAAGCTTCTACTATATTCATTTTTCTATTATCCAGTAATCATAGCGAGTTTACCTAGGCTTGTAAATTCTAGTACAAAAATGAATAGATTGCAAATCTAATAAAATCTCAAACAAACCACAATCACAGAAAATTCTTTATTATTATCTGAAATCTACCAAGTTTTTGATACTTATATTGCAGTCACTTTATATTTTTTATCTGATTCCTGTGGGAAGAAAAATACCAAGATTGTGCTACCTCATAGGTCTTCAAATTGACTCTCACAACTTGAAGTTCAAGGGTGAATTTCCCAACTAATTATCAAAGGTAAGCAATTCATTCAGTAATGCTCTCGGCATTATTTTCTTTATGGATAGATTGCTGTTATGGGCAAGGGATCGCAGTGGATATCCTTTTTGTGGGCTTGGGTGTACTCAGTAACGGTGTTGTTAGTCAGGTAGTGGAATTGCATGCATGATTGGTGTCGATTATACTTGGCATTAGCCCACAAAAAGATAGAAACGTAGAGCCCGACCACTGCCTGCCAAACAAGCAGTCATAGAGTGATAAGGGTATTCTGAGGCAGGCAGGGGATGACCCCAAGTCTGATTAGATGATGACCATAGGTTAATCCCATAGCTAGAAAGGGCTGTTCAATAACTCAAAATCACAAAATTTTGGGCGATGCCTTACAGGCCCGGGCTCTACGCTATACTCCTCGCTACTTGCTGAATGGTTTATTTTCAATGGCAAGCAAGAATCTTCGCTATCGCTCGATTTCTAAAGTTGCTGTGGGGTGTCGCTGCGATCCCTATCGCGAATACAACTTGAAAGGGGACTTTATAATAAACGACATTTCATTATTTATAACTCAAGCTTTTTTACTAAAAAGAGGAAATTATTGTGCTTTTCCTTTCTACTTGAATATTCTATAATCATTTAGTATAAAAGATTATATAGCTACTGAGCAAGTACTATATATCAAGGCTTAAAAAATAAAAAAACCCACTGAATTGCTTCAGTGGGCTTTCATAATTTATGAGTTACTGCGATCAGCTTATGAAAAAGATCGCGGTATTATTGTTGTGGTTTGAATCTACTAATCAATGATATCTGGTACGTATATGGACTGGCGAGAAAGTCTTTCGTGATCTTCCTTGTTATACACGATAATTTCCTCAAATTCTCTCATACCTGTACCAGCAGGAATGCGATGACCTACGATTACATTTTCCTTTAGACCCACCAAATGATCCTCTGCTGCGGAGATCGCTGCCGTACTGAGTATTTTGGTTGTCTCCTGGAAGGAAGCTGCCGAAATCCAGCTTTGCGTTCCTAATGAGGCACGCGTGATTCCTAGTAACAGTGGGCGGCTTGTAGCAGGTATTGCATCGCGATATTCCAAAGGTTTTTGATCATTGCGCTTAAGGTGTGAAATTTCTTCTCTGATCTGACGCAATGTCGCAATTTGGCCTACTTTAAACTTAGAGCTATCGCCCGATTCAGTAATTACCTTTTTATCAATGATTTTATCATTTTCCTCTGTGAACTCAAATTTATCGACTGGGTTACCTTCTAGGAATCGAGTATCACCTGGATCAACGATTGATACCTTGCGCATCATTTGACGAACGATGGTTTCGATATGCTTATCATTGATAACCACCCCTTGTAAGCGATACACCTCTTGTACTTCATTTACGATGTATTCTTGTACGGCATAAGGCCCTTTGATAGATAATATATCAGCAGGGGTTATCGCACCATCGGATAGCGGAGTACCTGCACGTACAAAGTCACCATCTTGGACAAGTATATGCTTAGAAACTGGTACCAAATATTTCTTTTCTTGGCCATCCTTTGCAACTACCGAAATTTCGCGGTTACCACGTTTCACTTTCAATAATTTTACGATGCCGTCGATCTCTGAAACTTTAGCAGGATTAGAAGGATTACGTGCTTCAAACAATTCAGTAACCCTAGGAAGACCCCCTGTGATGTCTCGCACTTTAGAAGTAACCCTAGGAATCTTGATAAGTACCTGACCTTTTTTCACCACTTCACCATCATCCACATTAATGTGGGCCCCTACTGGTAGGTTATAAGTACGCAATACTTCTCCTTTAGAATCCAATACATTCATTTCAGGAATTTTGGTTTTATCGCGTGACTCGATCACCACTTTTTCACGGTGACCAGTTTGTTCATCAGCTTCTTCTCTATAGGTAATACCATCAATGATATTGATAAACTTTACTTTACCATCATCTTCAGTAAGGATTACGGCATTGTAAGGGTCCCAGGTTACAATCACATCACCTTTAGAAATTTTAGCTTTGTCCTTAACGAATAATGTAGAACCATAAGGGATGTGATTAGCGATTAGCAATCGACGTGTACCAGGCTCAACGATTCTGATTTCCCCTGCGCGTCCTAATATAACTTCAGACTCAACGCCTTCTTCATTCGTTGCGGTAACGGTACGTATATCTTCAAATTCAAGGATACCATCAAATTTCGCATTGAGTTGTGACTCATTTGCAATATTTGATGCCACACCACCCACGTGGAATGTACGAAGAGTAAGCTGTGTACCAGGCTCACCGATGGACTGTGCTGCGATGATTCCCACGGCATCTCCCTGTTGTGCCATTGTATTAGTTGCTAGATTGCGACCATAACATTTTACACAACATCCTTTGCGTGCTTCACAGGTAAGCACAGAACGAATTTCAACTTCCTCGATACCTGTCTCTTCTTCAATATATTTTGCAACTGTATCGGTAATATTTTCACCTGCTCCTACGATTTTATAATCGGGATTCAAAGGATCATATACATCATGTAAACTAACACGACCTCTTATGCGCTCATACAATGTTTCTACGACATCCTCATTGTCTTTTAAGGCTGTCATAGCAATTCCTCTTAGGGTGCCACAGTCTTCTGATGAAATTACCACATCTTGTGCTACATCCACTAGACGACGAGTAAGATAACCCGCGTCAGCTGTTTTAAGGGCGGTATCGGCAAGACCTTTACGCGCACCGTGCGTAGAAATAAAATACTCAAGTACGGATAATCCTTCTTTGAAATTAGAGAGGATTGGGTTTTCGATGATTTCAGGTCCACTACTACCCGATTTACGAGGCTTAGCCATCAATCCCCTGATACCACCAAGCTGACGAATCTGTTCTTTAGAACCCCTCGCCCCAGAATGGTACATCATATAGATCGAGTTAAATCCAAACTGGTCGGTTTCCAATTTTTTCATCAGCCCTTCGGTGATTTTTGAGTTGGCACGTGTCCAGATATCAATAACCTGATTGTAACGCTCATTATTGGTGATAAGCCCTAGTTCATAATTGCCTTTAACCTCTACTACTTCTAAAGCTGCTTTATCGAGGATATCAATTTTAGTTTCAGGAGATAACAAGTCGCGTAGTCGGAAAGAAAGACCGCCACGGAAAGCCCATGTATATCCCAATTTTTTAATATCATCTAAGAATTCAGAGGTAGTTGGTATATCGGTAATTCGAATTATTTCACCGATGATTTTTTTCAAATTTCCTTTGGTCAAAAGTTGATCGATGTAACCAACTTTAGCAGGAACCACTTGATTAAACAATACACGGCCTACTGTAGTTTCGATAAGTTTATAGACTATTTGACCTTTTTCCATAATATTAGCACGCACTTTAATATGTGCGTGTAATTCGGCCTTTCCTTCATTGAAGGCAATAATTACCTCCTCTGCTGAATAAAAAGTCATACCCTCACCTGCTACTTTCAATTCAGGTGTACTTTTCTTTCCTTTGGTAATATAATAAAGCCCAAGTACCATATCCTGCGAAGGCAGCGTGATAGGCGTACCATTTTGTGGGTTTAATATATTATGTGCAGATAACATAAGCATCTGAGCCTCAAGTATAGCGGCATTGCTAAGCGGTACGTGCACCGCCATTTGGTCACCATCGAAATCCGCATTGAATGCAGTACAAACGAGTGGATGCAATTGTATTGCTTTTCCTTCTATAAGGCGAGGTTGGAATGCTTGTATAGATAAACGGTGGAGCGTGGGTGCACGATTGAGCATGATCGGATGACCTTTAAGGATATTCTCAAGGATATCCCAAATTACTGGTTCTTTGCGATCCACCAATTTTTTTGCAGACTTTACTGTCTTAACAATACCACGTTCTATCAGTTTGCGAATAATAAATGGCTTAAATAGTTCAGCGGCCATATCTTTAGGCAATCCACATTCGTGCATTTTAAATTCGGGTCCTACGACGATAACAGAACGACCAGAATAATCCACCCTTTTACCTAATAAGTTCTGACGGAAACGTCCTTGCTTACCTTTTAGAACATCAGAAAGTGACTTGAGTGCCCTACCCCCTTCTGCCTTAACGGCGTTGGATTTACGAGAGTTGTCAAATAATGAGTCAACCGATTCTTGCAACATACGTTTTTCGTTGCGCAAAATCACTTCTGGTGCTTTAATTTCAATTAAGCGTTTGAGACGGTTATTGCGAATAATTACACGGCGGTAAAGATCGTTCAAATCCGAGCTTGCAAAACGGCCACCATCGAGTGGCACTAAGGGACGCAGTTCAGGCGGGATAACTGGTAGGTACTGAATAATAGTCCACTCAGGTTTATTCTCTCTCAGTAAATTTCCATCGCGGAAAGATTCCACAACACTTAGACGTTTAAGTGCCTCCTGCTTGCGCTGCTGTGAAGATTCATTAGCTGCTTGGTGACGCAAATCATAAGACAACCCATCTAGATCAATACGAGCTAATAAATCGAGCAATGCAGGTGCCCCCATTTTTGCAACAAATTTATTAGGATCGGTATCATCTAAATATTGATTATCCTTAGGCAATCCATCCAAATATTCTAAGTATTCCTCTTCTGTAATTAGATCCAAATAAGATACCCCTTTCTCCGCAAGTGGACCAGGTTGTATAACTACATATCGTTCATAATAAACGATAGATTCTAACTTTTTGGAGGATACCCCTAATAAGTAGCCAATTTTATTGGGCAATGATTTAAAGTACCAGATATGAACGACAGGCACAACTAACTTGATGTGACCCATTCTTTCACGTCTAACTTTCTTTTCTGTTACTTCAACACCACACCTATCGCATACGATACCTTTATAACGGATACGCTTATATTTACCACAATAACATTCATAGTCCTTAACAGGACCAAATATACGCTCGCAGAACAAGCCATCGCGTTCGGGCTTATAGGTACGATAATTAATGGTTTCAGGCTTTAACACCTCACCATAAGAACGCTCTAATATAGAGTCGGGGGAGGCTAAGCACAAACTGATCTTACTAAAATCAGATTTTACTCTATTCTCTTTTTTGAAAGGCATATTAATTTCTTTCTATTTTAATTTTGCTTGCGCAAAAATTGAGATTATTCAAATACGACATCTAGTGCTAACCCGCGAAGTTCATGGATTAATACATTAAATGATTCAGGGATATTAGGAGTAGGGATAGCATCTCCTTTCACGATCGCTTCATACGCTTTAGCACGACCTACAATATCATCCGACTTAATAGTCAATAATTCTTGTAGAATATTAGAAGCACCGTAAGCCTCGAGAGCCCACACCTCCATCTCACCAAAACGCTGACCTCCAAACTGTGCCTTACCACCTAGCGGCTGCTGTGTGATAAGAGAATAAGGACCTATAGAACGAGCATGCATCTTATCATCCACCATGTGGGCAAGTTTGAGCATATAGATAACACCCACAGTTACAGGCTGATGGAATTTTTCACCAGTTTCGCCGTCATGTAACTGAGTCATTCCATACTTTGGTAATCCTGCTTCAATTATCTTCTCATCTATTTCTTCCAAGGAAGCACCATCGAAAATCGGTGTTGCAAAACGCACACCAAGTTTCTTTCCTGCCCATCCTAAAACAGTTTCATAGATCTGTCCGATATTCATACGAGAAGGTACCCCTAGCGGGTTCAATACCACATCAACTGGTGTACCATCCTCAAGGAATGGCATATCTTCACGACGAACGATACGAGATACGATTCCCTTGTTACCGTGGCGACCAGCCATCTTATCCCCTACTTTTAATTTGCGTTTCTGGGCAAGATAAACCTTTGCAAGTTTTAATACGCCAGAAGGCAATTCATCACCCACTGAAATATTAAATTTCTCGCGCTTATAACGGCCAATCTCCTCATTGAGCTTGATCGTATAATTATGGAGTAACATACGGATTGTATAATTTTTATCATCCTCGGTAGTCCAGTTTTGTGGATTTACGTGTTGATATTCAATACTTTCTAAAACCTTTTGAGTAAACTTAGTGCCTTCAGGAATTAAAACTTCATTATAAATATTGACAACTCCTCTTGATTTTAATTTTTCAAGAATTTCCATCAATTTATCTACCAAAATATTTTTAAGTTCACGTGCCCTGGTTTTGTGGGTTGCATCAAGGGCTTCCATAGCAGTCTTTTCCTTAACTTTAGAATCCTTGTCCTTTTTAGCACGTGCAAATAACTGTGTACGTACTACCACGCCAGCTGCGGAAGGCGGCACTTTAAGAGAGGCATCCTTCACATCACCCGCTTTATCACCAAAAATCGCTCTTAATAGTTTTTCTTCTGGAGTAGGATCAGACTCACCTTTTGGAGTTATTTTACCAATTAGAATATCGCCTTCTTTTACTGTTGCACCGATTCTAATAATACCATTTCGATCTAAGTCCTTAGTGGCTTCTTCGCTTACATTTGGAATGTCATTAGTAAGTTCCTCTTCCCCTAATTTAGTATCACGCACTTCAAGCGTGTATTCATCGATATGTACGGATGTAAATATATCCTCGGAAGCAACACGCTCAGAGATAACAATGGCATCCTCGAAATTATACCCTTTCCAAGGCATGAACGCAACTAAAAGATTTGATCCTAAAGCTAGCTCACCTTTTTGTGTGGCATAACCCTCACACAATGTTTGACCAGGAACAACATTATCACCTTTACGCACGATTGGTTTAAGATTGATACATGTGGCTTGATTTGTCCTAGTAAACTTTGTTAAATTATATGTTTTGAGATCATCATCAAAACTCGCTAAGCGCTCAGAATCCGAGCGATCATAACGAATAATTATTTTAGTTGCATCTACATATTCCACTACCCCTCTTCCCTCGGCATTGATAAGCATGCGTGAGTCGGTAGCCACTTTACCTTCAATTCCTGTACCAACGATTGGTGCTTGAGGATTTAATAAAGGAACCGCTTGACGTTGCATGTTAGAACCCATCAGGGCTCGGTTAGCATCATCATTCTCTAAGAAAGGAATTAAGGAAGCTGAAACCCCAACAATTTGGTTAGGTGCGACATCCAAAAACTCTAAGGCATCAGGTAATAGTACTGGGAACTCCCCTTGGAAACGACCTTTAACTGTTTCGTTAAGGAATCGGCCTTCGTCACTCATTGGGACATTGGCTTGTCCAATTGTTTTGGTATCTTCTTCTTCTGCTGAAAGGAAGACCACACCATTTTCGGAAAGATCCGCAGTTCCTGCACTAACCTTTCGATACGGTGTTTCAATAAATCCCATCTTATTGATCTTCGCATGCACACACAAGGTTGAAATAAGACCGATATTCGGTCCTTCCGGAGTTTCAATGGTACATAGACGGCCATAATGCGAATAGTGAACGTCACGAACTTCAAAACCAGCACGTTCACGCGAAAGACCACCAGGTCCCAAAGCAGAGATACGACGCTTATGTGTGATCTCAGATAATGGATTGGTTTGATCTAAAAATTGTGACAACTGACTTGTTCCGAAGAAAGAGTTAATAACAGAAGAAAGCGTACGCGCATTGATAAGATCAACAGGTGTAAACACTTCATTATCTCTTACATTCATACGCTCGCGTATAGTACGTGCCATACGTGCAAGACCCACTCCAAACTGTGCATACAACTGCTCGCCAACCGTTCTTACTCTACGATTACTCAAATGATCAATATCATCAATTTCGGCATTTTGGTTACACAACTGAACCAAGTAATTAACAATGGAGATGATATCTTCTTTAGTCAATACTTGAACTTCAATAGGTGTAGAAAGTGCTAATTTCTTATTGATTTTAAAACGTCCTACATCACCAAGATTATATCGCTTATCGGAGAAAAATAATTTCTCAATGATACCGCGAGCTGTTTCGTCATCGGGTGGATCAGCACCTCTCAATTGACGATAGATATGTTGAACTGCCTCAATCTCTGAGTTGGAAGTATCTTTTTGAAGGGTATTATAAATGATCGCAAAATCACCTGATAACTCTTCCCTTTGAAGAATAATGGTCTCAACACCTGTTTCAAGGATACGCTCTATATTGTCTTCATCGAGTACTGTATCGCGCTCAAGAATAACTTCATTACGTTCGATCGTAACAACTTCGCCAGTATCTTCATCTACAAAATCCTCTAACCAAGTTTTGAGAACACGGGCAGCCAGTTTACGATTTACCGCTTTTTTAATATTGGTTTTATTGACCTTAATTTCATCAGCAAGCCCAAAGAGATCTAATATGGATTTATCGGTATCATAACCGATGGCACGCAACAAGGTCGTAACAGGAAACTTCTTTTTACGATCAATATAGGCATACATAACATTGTTAATATCCGTAGCAAATTCGATCCAAGCTCCTTTAAATGGTATAACACGAGCTGAATAAATTTTAGTACCATTAGGGTGAACACTTTGTCCAAAGAAAACACCTGGCGAGCGATGAAGTTGAGATACAACAACGCGTTCCGCACCGTTAATAACAAAAGTACCCTTTGGGGTCATATATGGGATATTTCCCAAAAAAACATCTTGGACAATGGTTTGAAAGTCCACATGTTCTTCATCATTACAAGAAAGTCTCAATTTTGCCTTTAATGGCACGGAATATGTGAGACCTCTTTCCATACATTCGTCTATAGTATAGCGAGGCGGATCAATGAAGTAGTCCAGAAATTCTAGTACAAAGATACTTCTGGCATCACTGATAGGAAAATTCTCCTGAAAACACTTAAAAAGCCCTTCAGTGTTTCTATTTTCGGGAGTGGTTTCTAGCTGAAAAAAGTCTTGAAAGGACTGTAGCTGTAAACCAAGGAGATCGGGATAGTCATAGAGAGACTTCGTTTTTGAAAAACTATGTCTTCCCGCGATTAAATTTTTATTTAATGACATAAAAATAGAGGTTGAGAAGTTAAAGTTATAAATAATACAAAATGGCATAAGAGCCCCAAGGGGCCCTATGCCAATTCAAAATCCTATTTAGGTGCAGGATTATTTAATTTCAACTTCAGCTCCTGCTTCTTCTAATTTCGCCTTTAATGCTTCTGCTTCGTCTTTTGACACACCTTCCTTAACAGGTTTTGGTGCAGCATCAACTAAATCTTTAGCTTCCTTAAGACCTAATCCAGTCATATCTTTTACTACTTTCACAACGCCTAATTTCTGAGCGCCACCGTTCTTAAGGATTACATCGAAAGATGTTTTTTCTGGTGCAGCAGCAGCTGCAGCACCACCACCACCTGCCATCATTACTGGAGCAGCAGCAGCTGGTTCAATGCCATATTCGTTCTTAAGAATATCGGCTAATTCATTTACCTCTTTTACAGTGAGGTTTACTAACTGTTCTGCAAGGGCTTTTACGTCTGCCATTTCTTATAATTTTATAATTTTTAAATAATTAAATGAATGAATCTTATCTTTCAGATAAGGTTTTAACGATTCCAGCAATTTTGCCACCTTGGCCTTTAAGCGCTGAAATAACATTTTTAGCTGGTGATTGAAGGAGACCAACGATATCACCAATAAGTTCGTTTTTAGACTTGAGGCGAACTAAATCCTCTAATTTATTATCTCCGATATATACGGCTGTATCGATAAAGGCTCCTTTAAAGATCGGGCGCTCGCCATCAGCTCGAAATTCTTTTATCAGTTTTGCTGGCAAATTAGCAGTATCGCTAAAAAATATTGCTGTAGGTCCATGAAGAACTTCATAAAGTTCAGTATAGTTTCCATCAGCCTTGTCCATTGCTTTACGCAACAAGGTATTTTTAGATACTTCCATTTTTACACCTTTTTCAAAGCATAATCTTCGTAGTTTATTAATTTTATCAACCGGAAGGGAAGAGGCGTCTGCTAAATATACATTTGGAATTGCATTTAGCTTTTCCGCAAGACTATCAATCGTGGTTTGTTTCTCTGCTTGGTTCATCTTATAATCCGCTTATTGATTTAATATCAACCTGCAATCCTGGGCTCATCGTAGTAGCCAAGTAAAGGCTCTTAAAGAAAATACCTTTTGCGGATGCTGGTTTCATTTTTTGAATGGTATGAAGCAGTTCAGCTGCATTGTCTCTCAATTGATCGGGAGCGAAGTTGATGCGACCCACTGAAGAGTGGATGATACCGAACTTGTCAACACGAAAAGAGATTTTACCTTTTTTTACCTCAGCTACAGCGGCACCTACGTTAGGTGTAACTGTACCTGTTTTGGGGTTAGGCATTAAGTTACGAGGACCGAGTATTCTACCTATTTGTCCAACTTGAGCCATTACATTAGGCGTTGCGATAATCACATCGACATCAGTCCAACCACCTTTAATTTTGTTTACATACTCATCCAATCCTACGTGGTCGGCACCTGCTGCGCGCGCTTCGTCTTCCTTATCAGGGGTACAAAGTACTAAAACACGCTTTACCTTACCTGTACCATGTGGAAGGGTTACTGTCCCTCTAAGCGCTTGATCTGGCTTACGAGGATCCACACCAAGACGAATATGAAGGTCCACAGAAGAATTAAATTTTGTGGTATTCAAATCCTTAAGCAGTGCGCAAGCATCGCTTAAAGTGTAAATTTTGCCTTTGGTGAGTTTAGCATCTACTGCTTTTCTTTTTTTTGGTGTATTCACTGCTGAATAATTTTAAAAGAGGTGAAAATTAATTTTTTACTGGAGGCGTACCACCTTGCACATTTATTCCTAAACTGCGTGCCGTACCTGCCACCATCCTCATTGCTGAATCAACAGTAAAACAGTTTAGATCAGGCATTTTCATTTCAGCAATTTCACGAACGACATCCCAAGAGATGGCACCCATTTTATTACGATTTGGTTCAGCTGATCCTTTTTTGATTTTAGATTTTTCTAATATCAATACGGCTGCAGGAGGTGTTTTAATAACAAAGTCAAAAGACTTGTCTTTATATACTGTGAGCACTACCGGCAATACCTGCCCCATTTTGTCCTGTGTTCTGGCATTGAATTGCTTGCAGAATTCCATGATATTCACGCCCTTAGAACCCAGTGCAGGACCGATAGGAGGTGCGGGGTTAGCTGACCCTCCTTTTACCTGCAATTTGACATACGTTTCGATTTCTTTAGCCATTGCTAATAAATTATACTTGTTTTTCTACTTGAATAAAATTTAATTCTAATGGTGTACGGCGTCCAAATATTTTTACGATAACTTTGAGTTTCTTTTTCTCATCATTGATCTCTTCAATGGTGCCATTAAAATCATTGAATGGTCCATCGATAATTTTTACTGTTTCGCCAATGATAAATGGTTCTACATTTACCTCACCTGTTTCGTGCAGTGCATCAACTTTTCCTAAAATCTTATTAATTTCAGCTTGACGCATAGGCACCGGAATATTCGTTCCTTTTTCTTCGCTCAAGAAACCGATTACACCAGTAACGGCTCTCAATTGTTGTACTACATCGCTATTAAGTTTTGAGTCAACAGCTTCCATGAGTAAATATCCAGGGAAAAAGTTTCTTTCCTTAATAACCTTTTTACCATTCTTTACGGAATAAACTTTTTCAGTAGGTAATAGCACTTGTGGTATTGCTTCACGGAGATTGGCACGGCTAATTTCGTTTTCCAAATATTGCTGTGTTTTTTTCTCCTTTCCACTAATTACCCTTATAACATACCACCTTTTTTCACCAGTTAATTTTGGCGTAGGATCTGATTTCGCAGCCTTTTTGGTGGGTTTCTTGCTTTCTTCTACTGACATAAATTACTATAAAGAATACTAATTAAAGATAGAATAGATATAGTACAATAAGCCGCGGAAAATAGCATTATCGTTGGGATTAAATCCAAAGATGAAATCCATTAAAAAAATGATAAGCGAAAATATTACCATCGCAATGATAACAACTACTGCGCTATCCCAAAGTTGTTGCCAAGTAGGCCAAGTCACTTTGGTTGTCATTTCATCATAAACTTCCTTTAAAAAGGTAACGATGCTAAACTTTTCAGTCGCGGGATTTTGATTTTCCATATTCAAAGATTAAAAAAACACGGGAGGCAGGATTTGAACCCACGACCTATGGTTTTGGAGACCACCGCTCTACCAGCTGAGCTACTCCCGTATTATTTTATTTTTATAAACTATTTTACAATTTCAGTAACCTGACCAGCACCTACGGTACGACCTCCTTCGCGAATCGCGAAACGAAGACCTTTTTCCATAGCTACAGGGTAGATAAGTTCTACATTGATGGTGATATTATCACCTGGCATAACCATCTCTACTCCTTCAGGTAAGCTGATCTCACCCGTAACATCAAGTGTACGGAAGAAGAATTGAGGGCGATACTTATTGAAGAAAGGCGTGTGACGACCACCTTCTTCCTTGCTCAATACGTAAACCTCAGCCTTAAAGTTAATGTGTGGCTTCACTGACCCTGGCTTGCAAATAACCATACCACGCTTGATTTGGTCTTTTTCAACACCACGTAACAATAAACCTAC
>CAYZQX010000049.1:0-15652 GCA_964480615.1 uncultured Chitinophagales bacterium
GGAGTCAGTGAATAAGACCGAAACGCAGTGAAGCCTGGAGCAGCCCGGGCCTGTAGGGCATCGCCATAATTGACTACTACTTAGTTATGGTGCAATCCCTAATTAATTATTGAGCCTAGTCAGGGATCATAAAAAATGCCCAATAGTTTATGACCATTGAGCATATTTTTTTTGTATTAATTTATTGTGACAAGCCAGCTACTGCGAATTGTTATTAGTAACCGAATTGTCTTAGTCGATTAACTGGGTAGGATGAGTTTGTATATATTCACAAGGATCATAGCTAGTGCGGCAGAAACAGGAATAGTGAGTACCCAAGCCCATATAATGTTGATGGTCATACCCCATCTTACTGCTGAAACACGTTTAGTAAGACCTACTCCTATAATGCTACCAGTTATTGTATGCGTGGTACTCACAGGTATTTTCATGGCTTCGGTAAAGTAAAGTGTTATCGCTCCAGCGGTCTCGGCGCATACCCCTTCGAGTGGCGTTACCTTGGTGATCTTAGAACCCATGGTCTTTACAATTTTCCATCCACCACTCATCGTACCCAGTCCTATCGCAAGATAACAAGCCAGTGGTATCCAGTTAAGCTGTTCCAGTACCACCTTATGGTCGGCATATATATCCTTGTAGTAATAAGCGATGGCTACGCTGATGATACCCATAACTTTTTGCGCATCATTACCACCGTGACCTAAACTAAATGCGGCGGAGGAAACCAATTGCAATCCCTTGAACATCGTATTTTTTCGGCTGGCTGATTCAGGGCGCAGGGCATCCACTATGTAAACTATTACAAAGATGGCAATCATACCTAGGAGTATATAGCGCACAGTGGGTTTAAAGGGTGCAAAATACAGCATAAGCCCAGTGGCCAGAAAGATAAAAAACAGGCGGTGCAATAAACTTTTTTGGATGGTGACTAAGGTGATAAATATGGAGATGATCATACCCATCAGTGGTGCCAATACGATAAAGGCCAAGGTCTTATATACATTCTCCTCTACAATAACATTGAAATTGAATCCAGCATTGCCTATGGCAGCACCTATAAAACCACCGATTAGGGTATGACTGGAGCTAGAAGGTATGCCATACCACCATGTAAGCAGATTCCAAGCAATAGCTGCCAGTAGTCCGCAAAACAATACGGGAAGGGTTATAAAATCAGTCTCCACCGATTTGGCAATGGTATTAGATACATTGTGATCGGTAAATATGAAAAAGGCCAAAAAATTAAAGGAGGCTGCCCACAACACAGCTTGAAATGGTTTTAATACCTTAGTGGAAACAATGGTAGCTATCGAATTAGCTGCATCGTGAAAACCATTAATAAAATCAAATACGAGGGCTAGTATGATTATTAGTACAAGAAGGATCATAAGATGGGTGTTTTAAGCAAACTTTATATAGATGCTTTCTAATACATTGGCTACATCTTCGCATCTATCCGTAGCTCCTTCAAGGGAGGATAAGACTTCCTTGGTCTTAATAATCATTTTTGCATCTGTTTCCTTGTCAAACAGTTCGGAGATCGCTGCATCATAAATATCATCGGCATGATTTTCTAAGGTATTGAGCAAGATCGTTGCATCGGTTATTTTTCGCACATCTTTGAATCCTTTTAGCTGCTTTACCGCACCATCGATGGCAATGGCACTTTTGAGGATTAAGTCAGCGAGCTTAGGAACTGCAGGGTGGAACACATCGATCTGATAGAGTTCAAGCCGCTTAGCACCACCGTGTATGAAGTCCGCCACATCATCAATTGCTGAGGCCAGTTCGTGAATATCTTCCCTGTCGAAGGGAGTGATAAAACTCTTGCCGAGTTGCATAAAAATTTGATGCGTTATGTCATCGCCTTTGTGTTCTAAGTCGTGAATTTTTTGGTATAAGGCTGTCCTGTTTTGATCAGGAGTGGTCCTGCCTAGCGCATCTAAAGTCTGAGCAAGCTCCACTAGGTTTTCAGTGGCCTTAACAAAGAGCGGAAAGAAATTTCTGTCCTGAGGCAAAAAAAACTTGATAAGGCGATCAAATAGCATAAAATATCTGGTTTGATGTATTTTAAATTCCCCTTGGATCTTGAATACAATAAAAAATTCTGCAAAGTTACAATTTGTGTAGTTCTTAGTTGTCATATCAATATTAATAAATAATTAAATATTAGGTTTTTGTAAAGATGCATACTTTTTTGGCGGATCTGATGGGCAAATATGACCTAGGCAGTTGCTGATAGCGACCAATTGGCTAAGAAGACAATTACTGGATACATCATTTAGGCCTATTAGGGCAAGTAATCTGCTCTATAATTAGAGTGTTATGATGCTAACTGTACTAATAGGGAATAATCTACTATTTTTGCTGACAATTATTTTCAAGCAATTATTTTATGAGCAAATATGATGTAGCCATTATTGGCTCGGGCCCAGGAGGATATGTGGCAGCGATTAGATGTGCCCAGCTAGGGTTAAAGACCGCTATTATAGAAAAATACAAAACACTCGGCGGTACATGTCTAAATGTGGGCTGTATTCCCTCTAAAGCCTTGCTAGATAGTTCTGAGCACTATTACAACATGCTACACAATTTTGCTGAACACGGTATCGAAGTAAAAAATCCAAAATTGAATTTTGGACAAATGGTGAAGAGAAAGCAAGCAGTAGTGGATCAGACATGTGAAGGAGTAGCCTACTTAATGAAAAAAAATAAGATCACTGTATATGAAGGATTAGGTAGCTTTATCGATAATCGAAAAGTCAATATTGCCAAAACTGATGGGTCATCAGAGATTATAGAGGCTGACAAGATAATAATAGCTACAGGCTCTAAACCGAGCAGCCTGCCATTCATTAACATTGATAAGAAGAGAATTATTACCAGTACGGAGGCTCTCACCCTTGCAGAACCACCTAAATCAATGATCATTATAGGTGGTGGTGTGATAGGTATGGAAATGGGGTCTATATACGCTCGTTTAGGCGCTAAGGTCACGGTAGTGGAATATATGGATAGCATCATACCTACGATGGATAAATCGCTTGGAAAGGAGCTATTGAAGACCCTTAAGAAACTGGGGATGGAGTTTCACCTGAGTACTAAAGTTACCGCAGTAAGTTCTGATGCCAAGTCGGCAACAGTTACAGCCACTAATGCAACTGGTGAACTTAGCATTAAAGCGGATTATTGCTTGGTATGTGTAGGCCGAAAGCCTTATACTGAGGGCCTTAATCTTGCTGCTGCTGGCATAGAGCTCAATGAGAAAGGGCAAGTTCCTGTCAATGAAAATATGGAAACCAAGACCCCTGGTATATATGCTATCGGTGATGTGGTACGTGGTGCTATGCTCGCACATAAAGCAGAAGAGGAAGGTGTATTTGTAGCTGAAACGCTTGTAGGTCAAAAACCACATATCCATTACAACCTCATTCCTGGGGTCGTATATACTTGGCCTGAAGTGGCTGCAGTAGGGGCGACAGAGGAAGAGCTCAAGGCAGCGGGTCGTGCTTATAAAGTGGGCAGTTTCCCATTTAAGGCAAGCGGTAGGGCACGCGCTAGTATGGATACGGATGGGTTTATTAAAGTGCTAGCGGATGCCAGTACCGATGAGCTTTTAGGTGTCCACCTTATAGGGCCACGTATGGCAGATCTAGTCATGGAAGCAGTTGTGGCGATGGAATACAGGGCAAGCGCTGAGGATATAGCGCGTATGAGCCACCCCCACCCTACCTATTCGGAAAGCTTTAAAGAGGCTTGTTTAGCAGCTACTGAAAACAGAGCATTGCATATATAGTTAGCAACTCCTTACTACTTATTTTGGTATAAGCATATTTGCAATTCACGATGTTGTTATTACGACATCTTGAATCAGCTTTATAGCTTAGCAATACCACAACTACAGTTACTAATTTTAGTGACAGCTTGGAGTTTCCTCTAGCATTAGATACGATATGGTCAATAAAATTAATTTTTGAAAACAATATAAATGACTATATTTGAGACTTACTGACAGTTCATTCTTATGCAAGGAGGCTTATTAATATAAGTGATAAATGCCCTTAGCAACAGTGAATTTGTGTTAGTAATATGTGCTAGGATTATTGATTAATAGAATAGGAAACCATGCCAGCTAAGATTCAATGTATAAGCTATTATCTGCCAAAAAATATTTTGACAAATGAAGAATTGAGCAACCAATTTCCGGAATGGTCAGCAGAGGACATATATCTTAAAACAGGTATCAAAAAACGGCATATAACTGACTGGGATGAGATAGCATCCGATTGTGCAACCAAGGCAGCAGAAAAATTATTTGAAGAGCACCATATAGATCGAAGTGAAATAGATTTTTTAATATTTGTTACACAAACAAATGATTATGTTTCACCTACTACCGCTTGTTTAATACAGCGACGATTAAATTTGAAGACAAGTATTGGAGCATTTGATATTAATTTGGGATGCAGTGGGTTTGTATATGGGTTAAGTGTGGCCAAGGCGATGGTTAATAGCGGTGTTGCAAAGAATTTGCTCTTACTTACATCAGAAGTATTGTCTAAATACTTGCATCATCAAGATAAGAGCAGTCGTACTATATTTGGTGATGCTGGTGCAGCAATACTAGTAAGCAATGGGGAGAAGAATCAGTTAGGCGAATTTGTATTTGGTACGGATGGCAATGAGACAGGCACCATGCTTTTTCCCAATAGAGGATTTCGAAGACCATTACTGCATCAATGGGGCATAGACTATAAAGATGAATATGGCAATATCTTCAATGACAATTATTTTCATATGAATGGTCCTGAGGTGTTTTTGTTTAGCATGAAAAGAGTGCCACCTATGATAGCAGAGGTATTAGAGAAAAATAATTTGGGGATGGATGACATTGATTTAGGTATATTCCATCAAGCTAATGGCTATATGTTAGAAGCATTGCGCAAGAAGTTAAAAATTCCTGATGATAAGTTTTATATGTATATGGAGGAAGTAGGAAATACCGTTTCCTCTTCAATACCCATAGCCCTCTATGAAGCCGAACACACTGGAAAGGTAAAGCGAGGAGATAGGGTTTTATTAGCAGCTTTTGGTGTAGGACTGAGCTGGGGAGCTTGTGTGATGGAATGGTGAGGGGTTAAGAAGTTGGTATTATTATTTTTGTGTTAGCCTATGAAATTTGTATTGAGCATATGAGTATATGAGATAGTCTAGTTGGTTGTTGTTTCTAAATTTTAAATATACATCTTCACTTAGTTCTATTTTCTTTTGGTTTGGTCTTTTATTTGAGTGAGGAGTAAAATTAGAATTTGTACCTAACAAACAATTTAACATTGAAATGGTTTTATCCATATTCTCAGCAAGACCAATTAAATGATAACTATCTAGTATTTGTTTGTAATTTTGTTCAGTGCATTCAAGGAAGACTGAAAAATAGTTTGATTCAGTTTCCAAGTATGATTGTAAATCAGAAGTGGTGTTATATTGATTAATCCTTTGAATATGGTAATATCGTGATATAGCAGCTTCATAAGGGTCTCTCAAAATAGTTATTTTCAATACATTACCATTATTGAAATCAATTTCAGGATAAATATCATGAAAAAAAGAAATAAAATTGGGAAAGTGCCCGCAAATGAATAGATTTTGCTTCCCTATTAAATTTTTTATATCAAGTTTTAATTCAATATCGAATAATTTTTTGTCCAATGGTGCATCTAGTTCAATAGCATGTAAAGCTATTTTGCAACGTTTTATAACGTAGAACTGATTCATAAAGTTTTGAATACTTGTTCCTCCACATTTAGGTATATGATTAAATACAACTAAATTGAATTTTGTTTTTAATTTATAATTGTTATATTTCCTCCTTATAGCTTTATAAATATTACGTAAAGATCTATATATCATAAAGCTTGTTTTAGGTGATTTTCAAGATAATATTTAATTCCAGTCCACTTAAGGTGCAAATGATCTTTAAAGTAAATTGGAGATTCCAAGAGATCATTGTGGTTAATAATTTCTGCATTGTATTTTGTGCATAATTCAAGCTGAATATTAAGCATCGTGTCAAAACCACACATATTTCTAAACAATGTAGGAGTATTTAAGAAGACAACTTGATCTGAGTTTTGAGTTGCTAATATGCAAAATTGTTCAAGATAAAATCTTGTATAGTTTAGATCAGTGTCAGTTTTTTTTGCACATAATGCACCATACTTTGGGTCTATTTCTGATAAATTAGAATTATTATTTAAATCTACTTTCTTTAGCAAATTTAAGTCAATATGTGTTTCATTTTCTTTGAATTTTTTTACGTTTAAGTGATTCCCTACTAGAAAATCTACAATTCCATCCATTATTTTTCCCTTATCATTGTAGAATGTATCAGCTGAAACATAAAATGGCATATAAAAAGGTTCTTGATACAATAGACTACTTTTTTTAGTATAACCCTCTTCAGTGAAAAATCTTTGAGAATTACATAAGATAAATTTTTCAGTTTTAAAATTTTGATTGTAGAATATTGTTAAATAATTATAGAAATGAAAAGGGCTAGCACCACCTTTCGTAAGGCCAAATACTTTTTTACCAAGTATTTTATTTACAACAGCAGTATCGTATTTGACAAATTGTTTTGCAATAGAAGGTCCAACAAAAACATAATCAAAAGATCTGTCAGTGGAAGATTGCAAAGTTAATATTATTGAATCAGTATTATGACTGTTGTATATAGGCCCCAAATTGTTTAATTGGAAAAGTCTTAACAAAAATGCAAGTACTAGTAAGAATGAAATCGATAATACCCAGGCCATTAATCTCTTTATACTTTTATATCTAGAAATCATAATAAATAAATTTTGAACTTTCAAAAGCACCATAAAATATAATTAAATATAATAGGACACAATATGCAATTTGCCTGCTTACGGGCTTCATTCTACTTATTAGTGTTTCCAGTTTGTATTTATCTAGCATAAACTCCATGAAAAATAAGAAAACAATACTTAACCCCAACAGCATGATCTCTATTTTGCTAAATATATTTTGACTATTTATTTCACTGATTTCGAAAATAGGAAAGCTAAATAGATTTCTAAAAATGTTTACTGACTCATTTATTGATCGCACACCAAAGAATACAGTTACAAGTGAAATTGATACAAAAACAAATCCAATGTTAAATAATTTATTTATTTGACTGCTTTTATTTTTGTGACCTTCAAACAAATAATCATCAAATATTGAATTAAAAATTACTAATAATGCATGAAGAGCACCCCATAAAATAAAAGTCCAATACGCCCCATGCCAAAATCCACTTAATAAAAAGATAAATGAGAGGTTAAAGTACTTCATTACTGCGCCTTTTTTGCTGCCACCTAATGGAATATACACATAGCTTCTAAACCAATTAGTTAATGAGATGTGCCACCTATTCCAAAAGTCTTTAAAAGATGTTGATATTAAGGGGCTTTTAAAATTTTCAGACATCTTTATACCAAAAAATCTTGCTGTTCCAGTTGCTATGTCTGTATAACCAGAAAAGTCGCAATATATCTGAATAAAGAATAACATCATATAAAGTAGTATTACTAGGCCATGTAAGTGAAAAGTATTACTAAACAAGTCCTGAGTTAGGTACGAAAGATTATCAGCTATATAAATTTTTTTAAAGAATCCCCATAACATGTATCTGCAACCTACTGTTATATCCCAATCGGTAGGATTAAAACCGGTTTTTAGTTGTGGCAGCAATGTTTGTGGTCTTTCAATTGGCCCAGCAACTAATTGTGGAAAGAATAGAACATACAATGCAAAAGTGCCCAACTTTTTTTCAGGTAAGTAGTTGCCCTTGTAAACCTCAATATTGTAGCTCATTGCTTGAAATGTATGAAACGAAAGACCAACTGGCAGGATGAGACTCAAATATTCAGATCTTATTTGAAAACCTAAATAACTAAGAATGTAATTATAGTTCTCAATAAAGAAATTATAATATTTGAAAACTGCTAATATTCCAATGTTTGCAGCAAGACTAATAAAAAGAAATAATTTCTTTCTTTCAGCTTTACTATTGTAAATATAATGTGATGCAAAAAAATCTATTAAGATAACACCAAACAGAATTAGAATATAAAGCGGTATAAAATCCATGTAAAAAATGCAGCTCGATGCTAATAATGCAGCCCATCTTTTATTTGGAGTAAGATTCCAAACAATTATACAAACTATCGGAAAGAAAAGCAGAAAATGAAAAGAATTGAAAAGCATATTTTTATATTTAATTACTACTAATAGTTGCCCCGCCATCCATCACTATATTGGCACCAGTCATATATTTAGCTGCATCACTGAGTAAAAACATGATCATATTGGCAATATCAATAGTCTCAGCAAAGCCTAACAAATGTTTTTTCTCGTGGCGATCCATTTCTTCCTTGGATACTGCTGCCTCAGTTTGGTCAAATATTGGAGTTCTCACCATTGTAGGACTGATGCAATTGGATCTTATTTTTTGAGGGGCAAGCTCCAGCGCAAGTGTGCGTGAAAAGGCTTCTAATGCGGCCTTGGTACTCACATACAAGCTGCCACCTCGATAGGGATGCTTACTTGAAATTGAAGATAAAAAAATGATGGATGCGCCCTGCTTTATTTTTTTCTTGCGCAATAGTTTAGAGGTAAGAAATACAGGTCCACGGTAATTGACATTGAATACTGCATCCATTTTCTCCTCAGTAATAAATTTAATGGGCAGTGGCATTAGTATGCCCGCGCTGTGTACAATTCCATCAATGGAGTTTACTTGTTCTACAAGTCGATCTAATTCTTTTTGATCACTTATGTCACATAGAAAATAGCAGTGATTAGTTGTTCCTATTTCACTAAGTAATTCATGTAGTTTTGATTCATTGCGTCCGGTGAGCAAGAGATGTGCGCCTTGTTTATGAAGCTGTATAGCAGTAGCATAACCTATGCCTGAGCTGGCACCAGTCAAGAGTATGCGCTTGCCTTGGAGGGATAAAAAATCGGTCATAAGAATTGCATTTCGCTGATGGTTAGGTTATTGGTTTCTAGGATTACAGACCCCCAGCTAAGCCCCACACCAAACCCACAGAGTAATAATTTATTTTGTCCATTGCGCAGCGTATTGGATAAGCAATGAATCATGGTGATAGGAATGGATGCAGATGATGTATTGCCATAATCCGCTAGGCTATAAGGCACCTTTTCTTTTTCAACCTTTAATTTTTTTCTCACCGACTCATTCATAATAAGGTTGGCTTGGTGGAATACAAAATAGTCAATTTCCTCCTTACTCCTATTTGCAAAACTCAGTGCCGCATTCACATTTGGCGCAACTTCCCTCAACGAAAAATTAAATATAGCCATACCATCTAAGCAAAGATTTCTTTGATGACGTATGATGCCAGGTTCAACCTCATGCTCTTCAAATGAACTCATATCAATATGGTGACGGCCACCACCGTGTGGAATAATAATTGACTTATATTCATTGCCATCGCTCTGTAAATTAAAATAGATGTTCGAAGCTTGTTCATCATACACCAGCGCTGTGGCAGTACCAGCATCTCCAAAAAGTGGGTAAGAACTCTTATCCTTTACATTAGAGCCTACTGAAGATTTATCTCCTACTAATAACAAAGCTTTGCGAATACCGCCACTCTGCATAAGACCGCTAATAACTGATAGTCCATATACATAACCTGAACAACCCAGTCCTACGTCGAATGCCATGCAGGATTTTGATAAGCCCAGTTTTCCTTGTAAAATAATAGCAGTAGCAGGTAAATAATAATCCATCGACTGAGATACAAATATCAGTGCATCAATCTCGGATTTATCCCAGCCTATATCGGTAATCAGTTGCTCAGCAGCAGCAGCGCATAGATCCGAGCAAGTCATACCATCAGGAGCGATGTGTCGCTTTTCGATACCTGTAGTTTTGATCAGCAGTTCGCGTTCTTCCATGCTGATCCAGTCATAGTCGGCATTGCGGCGTATCTGTGCAGGAACCGCAGCAGCCACTCCCTTTATACTAACGTGTGAAAACTTAAAACAAGGCATTTATCCTGCTGTTTTAGTGCGAATAATTTGATATACATCATCCACTGTTTTACAATCGCGCAATTCCTCACCAGCCAGCTGAACATCGTATTCTGAGTCAATAAATGCAATCAGTATCAAAGCATGCATCGAGCTCCACCAATCTGATTTTCTAATTTCAGTGCCAGACGCTAAACTACCAGGTTCTACATCGTCAAACTCAGCTTCTAACTTAATAATAAATTCATCAATACTGTCTTTCATAAAAAATTATTTCCTCAAAAATAAAACTTTATTTGAATACCCTACTTATTACTATTAAGATACATCCTTGGGCGGCTCTTATTTTATTCGACTTTTCTTTACTTACAAAGTGTAATTGATATTGCTCACTTACACTATATAAATACTAAATCCCTACAAGTCGAATAAAATAAGACCGGGCTATCCGCTACTATCTTTTTGCTTTTTATAACCTTGTTTTTTATAGCTTTATCGTATATTTCCATAGCTAGGGATATTCATAGTGATAAGTAAAAAAAGCAAAAAGGATATCCGCTACTATCCCTGCCGCAGAACGCCTTAATTACAATAGCTAAAAATATCTGAAGCCTTATGATGGAAATTAGCAACTAAATTGTAATCGTGTAATTATTTGTAAATTTGCAAACTCAATTATGGAAAAACCCCAATATCATTTTATAATCGGATCAGGCAGAAGTGGTACCACGCTGCTGAATTTAATATTAAATGCGCACAGTAAGATAGTTTGTCTCCCAGAAGTTGGATTTATATTAAAATTCTACAACTTACAGGATAGAGAAAAATTATTAAGTCGCGAAAGTTCAGAATTTATTAAAAAGTATTTAAAGGAAAAATATGTATTTTTCAATGAACCAATTGAGAAGACTTTTTCCCTTAAAGGAATTTGGCAGGTAAATATAGAGGAAATGTTAGCTTATATCGAAGAGAGCGTAAATTTTGTAATTTTTCGTGATTTCGTTCTAAAGCTTGGAACCTTTATAACTCCTATTAATCAGCATAAAAATCCTCAAATTGTAATTGAAAAAAATCCAGCCTATACAATTCATACAGATAAGGTAATGCATTATAGCCCAAATTCAAAATTCGTTGTAATTATGCGTGACTATAGGTCTGTTGTACTCTCAAAAATGGAAAGTCGTGGTAATGATGATATAATTAGCAATTTCGCCTATTACGCATATCTTTGGAACTGTAAGTTGGATAGATTTCGAAAGGATTTTGATGCAATTAAGGAAAGAACATTAATTGTAAAATACGAAGATCTTGTGGCAAATCCTGAAAGAATTATAATAGAGTTGTGTAAATTTTTAGGGGTAGAATTTGAAAACGAAATGTTATCACATAGTTCAAATACTAATCTAAATAAGGAGACGATAAAAGGAGAGCGGTTGGAAAAAAAGATAGGAGATTTAGCAAAACCAATAAATACAGATAGAATAGCTGCTTGGAAGAAGAAGTTGTCTGTTGACCAAATAAATAGCATTGAAATAATTTGTAATGATTTAGGCCAAGAGTATGGGTATCCTCCTACTCAAATGAAAACTAGTCTGCAAAAACTTACTCACTCATTAAAATATTTTCCGTATAATGTTTTAAGTCAGTTGGTTTTTTTGTTTGATAAGCATGTGCATCACACTCTGCCACCATCTCTTAAGATATATGTATTGAAATTTTTTAAAGCAATTAGATGAAAATTAATTTCATAATTGGCCTTGGTCGCAGCGGCACTACACTTCTCAATACGATATTAAATTCCCATTCCCAGATTGCTTCTACGCCGGAGAATAATTTTATCTCCTTCTATCACAATGCCTTTAAGAATTATGAAAATAGTTCGCCACAGGAAGTAAAAACAATGACCGATTCCGTCTTATTAAAAAGGTATAAAGTTATATCGGTATGGGATCCTGATCCTGACAAAATTATGGCGAGATATGAATCTGGCCAAACATCAATGTCTCTTAACTCTATCTTAGGCTATTTTGACTTCCCATTTATTAATAAGAGCCAAGATGATATCACTACAATAGTAGATAAAAACCCGAGCTATTCTTTTCATATTGATATTCTAAATCGATTATATCCTGACGCTAAATTTATCGTGTTAGTACGAGATTATAGAGACAATATTACATCTCGCAAGAAATCAGACACTTCAAGCCTATTAAAATCGCCTGCCATTTATGCTGCAGCTTGGAGCTACTATTATGAATACATTGAAAAATTAGCAAGTAAATACCCAGAAAAAATCTTGTATGTAAAATACGAAGATTTAGTACTGAACACTAATGAGTCAGTCAGGAAGATATGCCAATTTATTCAAGTTCCATATAGAGATGAAATGCTACAGCCTTCACAGTTCATTAATTTTGATTATGAAAAGTTTAAGGAAAAGATAAACAAAGAAGAGTTTCTGAAAATATCAGAGATGCACAAGAATCTTAAATTAGACATAAATCCAAGAAGTATAGGAGCAGGTACTAAACAGTTAAGTAAGTGGGAATTAATGGTGGCTCAAACTATTTGTGATAACATTGGCAATCGATTTGGATATCAGCCTACTATTGAAATTTCAGTAATAAGTAAAGTATTAATATGGATTTGGTATTCCCCGCTCATTATTTATACTAGAGTTTATACATTTATTTTTACCAGAGCTTTTTACCTGTTACCAATTCGCATTAAATTATTTTTATGTAAATTTGGAATTTATCCTTCATAGTAATTTTGAGTATGCTGAAATTTAATTATTGGGATCTTAATTTTGATGTCTCAGATGAGGCCAATTATTTTAATGCAAGTGATTATAAGTGGTCATTGTATATTGAGCAAAATTCAGAAACAATCATTGATGAAATCAATAAGTTTTTAGCTAAGAACTTGAATGAACTAAAACCTTATTTTATTAAAGAATTGGATAATGAGTCTAAAGGATGGAAAACAATCAGCTTCAAGACTTGGGGCATACCTGTGAAAAATAACTTGGCAAAAAGTGAAACTATAAGCGATCTCTTAAGCCAATTTCCTGAGATTGTATCGGCATCACTCAACTATTTAGGACCTCATTCAAAGATCAATGGCCATCATGGTGATACAAATGGCATTTTTAGGTGTCATTTTGGAGTAAAGATACCTTCCAGCTTTCCTGAAATTGGATTTAGTGTAAGTGGGGAAGAGAAGGCATGGGAAAAAGGCAAGATTTTGATTTTTAATGATGCCAAATATCATCATGCATGGAATAATACTGATGAAGACAGAATTATTTTTTTATTTGATGTTATTCGACCTGAATTTATAATACATAAGAAAAAAATTTGTCTTAAAGTGAGAAGTTTTCTTTTACTTCAGTATTTATTAGCAAAAATGCCAATACTTAAAAATTTTTCAAGAAAATTGCATGTACTGATTATGGAGGTTTTGCGATTTGTTTTGGCGATAATTCACCCATTACAACTAAAATTTGGCGTCTTTATTAGTCACTAAAAAGTAATGGTATTATATGGGTAACCATTGTTAAATAATATTGCTCTTTCGTTCTTGATCATTTCATACTCAAGGTCAGACATTCTTGTGTTTAAACTAATTGAGAGTTGTTTCAATTTGACGCATTAAACTTGATACGTAATTAAGGAGTTGTGCTTATTGCGCTTTAATTTATAATAAAAAGGCCATTGACTAAGTTTCATAATCCACTGTCTTAGAAATCTAGGAAACCTATCGAATATATAGAATTTTTGAAATGCTGTTTGCCAAAATAAATTACCTTGGACTTTAGCACATATATTAATGGTCTTATCGAGAAATTCAGGTCTTATTACATCGAATATTAGCACATATCTCTTTTGATCCGTTTTGTTCCAAGCTGTATGATATTGTGCATCACAAAAGGCTAATACTTGTCCTGGTATCCAACTTTTTTCTTCATCTCCTACCTTCATAGTACACTGCGGCATGGGAGCTGGAATTATGAGTCCTAGGTGGCATCTATACATCGCATTGGTATCTCCATAATGTCCTTTAATAGTCGTCTGTGGATTTATAATACTAAATGAGGCGGAGACCATACCGGGAATACTTTCGAGCAGTGCACAAGTTTTAGGGCAAGTTTTAATATTGTCAGGGTACTTAGTACCCCACATATAAAATGGAAACACATTCCAATCATTGGGATTCGATGCTAAGGACTTATTGAAATAGGGGACGATTGCAGCCTCTTTGTCAGTTATTAAATTTTCTAATTCTGCTTTCACATCTTTCCATCCATCTTCAATGCGCTTACACCATTCCGTATCCCGCACATCAAAGAAAAATTGATCCTGTTGCTTATAAGCGCCATTTTCAGCAAATGAAAACCACAATTTATTTTTAGAAGACATAGCGAATTATTTTACTAGCTTATTCCAATAATTATATGGGCCAATTAAAAGCCCAGCAAAAAATTTACTAATTGCATGTGTTAAGTATTGTAATTGGTAAGGCATTGCTTTAAGAAATCTAATTTTTTCGGAGGCTGACTGTAAGAAGAGCGAAGCAAGGACCGTGCTGCACACATTTTTTTTGCTATCTTTATACTTATCTCTCACTACATCAAATAGCAAAATATACCGATAGCCATCAGAATTATTCCAGGCTGTATGATAGTGCGCATCGCAAAATAATAACAATTTACCTTCTTGCCATGGTCTATCTTCATCGCCCACCTTAAAGCCACATTGTGGTAAACCTGCTGGTATATATAAGCCTAAGTGACAGCGATAGATGGCATTGGTATCTCCATAATGTGGCTTTATAGTACTATGAGGTTCCAGTAGGTTAAATGAAGCTGATACCATCCCGGGTATTGATTCTAATAACTTAATTGTATTAGGGCATTTTTTGGTGTTTTTATGAAATTTTACACCCCAAGCGAAAAAGGGAATGGTCTTCCAACTCTGTGCCTTGTTCACCATTTCCTTAGCAAAATAGGGCATCATCTCATGACCGCCTGCGATGAGACTGTCTAGCTCATTGCGTATCTCAAGCCAGTTGGCCTCTATGTCAGCTCCCCAACTGGTTTCACGAACATCATAATAGTGGGGGTCAGTTCCTTTATAACCTGTTCTGTCGAAAAAAGAATACCAAATAGATTCGCTCATAACTTCCTCAAAGTTAAGAAGATTTTTTGCATACCAAGTATTTGACTATTAGAGCAATGCACCATTTTTCCTTTTTACAGCCAAATAAACAATATGGGCCAGGTTAGTAATTATAGAAAGTAAATTTTTATAATGTACAAGCTAGTTGAAATAACTTTATTGCTCGATGTCATTTTATTTTTAATAGGCAATTAATAATTCATTAGTATTCAGCTAAGTTCTATTTATAATTAGAATACGCATTTATAATTTTTTACACTTAACTGAAATGGAAAATATGGTTAATAATAGACAAGCTTCAGGGGGGTAAAATCAATAATCGGAAATCGTTTTTATAGACTCTGGACGCTAGATGATGGACAATAGACTTTATGTCGTTATTGCCTCAAACATTATGGTCGAAA
>CAYZQX010000050.1:0-15643 GCA_964480615.1 uncultured Chitinophagales bacterium
ATTCAACTATTGATTATCAAGCAGTTATGTACCTATTTGGCCAAGTTGGGTTAACTTTTGATGAGTTGCGTATCCATAATCAATTTAGTGGAGTATTGATCTGTTATCCGCATGCCATTGGTATAGCTTATGTTATGGACAAGGGATAGGAATGGCACGTAGCGCAGCGAAGTACAATGGATAGCCCGGCTAATCAGTGTAGTGCAACGGAACTGATTAGTGGCCCCAAAAAAAAGTAAGTCTTTAGCTAGTCAATAGTTATTAAAGTAAGCATACTGTTAGAAAATGTATTCACATGGTTTAGCTATTCGAGATCAACACTTTGATACATCCTTCATGTTTCTGATCGAATATTTTGTAGGCTTGTGGGCCATCAGCTAGTTGTATATTATGGGTATATACTTGAGTCAACAGCTTGTGGTGAGTGGAGAGTAATGGAAGGGTATGATTCATCATAGTTCTAGCAGGGCAACGGCCGGTCTTATAGGTCAAATTTTTGTTGTACAACTGCGCAGGTGTAATGGCAAATGGCTCGGTGGTATGTACACCTATGGTGGAGATAATTCCACCTTCTTGTACGAGGTTATAAGCCATAGACTGTGCGATGGGTGATCCCACCGCCTCTATGATAGCGTGCGCCCCTTGTGGTCCTATTAGATGATCTAGTTCCAGGTGGTGTTCAGGTTTATTAAAATCGATTGTGTGAGCGCCATATTTGCTTGCTAGGGCTAGTCTTTCAGTAATGCCATCGATTGCTACTACGCGCTCTGCACCCAGTTGTAGCGCGCTGAATATAGCCATTAGGCCCACCGGCCCACAACCTATAACCACGATGGTCTCTCCACCACTGATCTCCGCTTGGAGCGCACCAAAATAGCCTGTGGATAGTATGTCCCCAGCTAGCAAAGCTGCTGCTGATTCAATGCCAAATGGCTCATAAGGCACTAATGTAGCGTCGGCATAAGGTACACGTATGTATTCCGCCTGTGCCCCTTGTAAGCCCTGCTGATTCGTCCTGAATCCGTATAGCTGATTATGGATGCAGCGCGCAGTAAGACCTCGCCTACATTGATAACACTGTCCACAGGAGGTGCTGAATGCACTCACCACCTTATCGCCAAGTTGTAGGGTCTTAATGGACTTACCTAGTTCCACTACTTCACCCGTAAACTCATGGCCCATTATAGTCCCATGATCACAACCTTGTTCACGCTCGTGATATACATGGAGATCGGAGCCGCAGATGGCACAGTGGGTCACCTTGACCACTACATCATATTCCTGTTCTATTATAGGGTCAGGTACTGAACAATATTGTATTGTTTTTAATCCTTGGAAGGTGAGTGCTTTCATGGATATTGTTTTTAATTAAGGATGTGAAATGGAAAGATTTTAGGTTGACAAACTAAAGATGCTAAGTGCATTAACAGCAAGTAGGGAAAACCAAAATTAGAAAGTAAGACTCTCTTGTAGCACCAAGGAGCATGCAATATTAGGTTTTGTGATAGGCTTGTTGTTAGGACATTAGCAAGGGAGCTGTGTGGTAAAAAATAGAATTGCTTGTTCAATAAAAAAGGCAGTCGATTTGACTGCCTTTTAGTTACACTAACATATATTTAAAAATTCCCCAATTGTCAATTAGAATCTTGGACAAGAAACTGGGGGATAGTTTCGCTTGCTTGCTTGATAACAAGTACCTTCATAGCTAAGGCTCAGTTCGATACCGCCTTGGTAGTTAGAAGCTACATTTAAGTCTGAAACGTTAATGTCATAACTCAACCCAAATTTGAAACTGCTGTATTCTACACCAAGAATTAAATTGATGGCATCTTGTACGCGGTAATTAGCACCAAAATATAATGCAGTAGTAGGATCGCCACGGTATCCTCCTGTATCACCAAAGTGATAACCTGCCTGTACACCAGCTACGATTTCTCTTGTGCCTGTTTGGCTCATATAGATACCGTGTGGATGGATGCTCCAAGTTTTATTGGGTTTAATCTTAAAACCTGCGTGTACCACAAGTCTAGGATCGAGGTAATTGGTATTATCGCCTAGGAATGTTTCCTTGGGCTTATTCATGTGGAATAATGCGCCACCTGCATACATCGAGAACTTTTTAATAGGTGAGATAGAAATCATCCCCCCAGCACGTGCATCAAAATAGTTCATCACATTATTATCCACGGCCTCCCAGTTAGGAACTTGGTCGGGGCTTTCAGGATTAGCAAGTAATTGTTCTTCAAAAACCAACTTAGCGAAGTTCACATTCTTATGAACCCATCCGCCTTGACCGCCGAGTGAAAGCACATATTTATTATCAGGATCCACGGATATATGTAAGCCTAATGACCCAATAATGCTCATGTTGTTCAAATTTCCATAGCCTGCTTGATCATTAAAAATCAATACGCCCGCACCAGCCCAGCTATTACCAACTATTCCCCTAAGTACTGGCATATCGTAAGCCGCAGATACCGTAGTGAAAGGAGCAGGAATCGATGACCATTGATTTCTGAAATTCACTGTGGCTCTATAACAGCCTGGTATCATGCCTGTCATGGCGGGGTTAAGGGTAAGCGGAGAAGCATAGAACTGGCTAAAGTGTATATCCTGTGCCTTTACTTCACTCTTCGGCATCATACCCAAAAGCAATGTTACAACTGCTAAAAACAAATTGCCTTTAAGAAAAAATGGGCGCATATAATTAAATTTGGCTTTGATAATTCAAAAATAAAAGAAAAAAACGAATTGAGGCGGAAATGTCCAATTTTTTTTTGAAATATAGAACCCCCCCGCGTGATTTTTGTAAAATTATTTTACTTATGGTCAAAAATCCTACCAAAATCAACCCTGACACTCAATTAGAGTGTAATAATATAAAATTCTTTTCAACCATTAACGGTCACCGTCAATTTTATGGTATATTTTTTTAAGATTTTTTAAAATAATATTTTTGAATCGGCACACAATATGGCAAAATCTTGCTTTTGGCCATTAAATCCCAAATAAAAATCTGCAATACCTTTTTGGCTACTGCCCTCGAAATCCAATAAAAATTCTCCACCGCTATAAGTCGAGATAAGGTAATCGATTATAGCATACATAGCCAGTTTTTGCTTTCCAGCCTCGGTGGATACAGGGAATAATAATATAAGGCGATCTTTGGTTTTTATATAGAATAGACCAGCTAACCATTCCCCTGTGGTGGATTTAGCGATGAGTAGTTGCCCGATACCATGGGATACTAGTGTGCGCACCAAATTGCCCCCTATTATATTTAGATGTTTTTTGGGATATATATGGGGTTGATAGATTTCCAATAGCTTATCCATAAACTCATTAGCATCAGTTGATGGTTCTATGCAAAGCCCATGACCCTTAGCCTTAGCGATATTGCGACGATGGTGGTTACTGAAATTGTAACGCAGGGTTTCAATTGGTTGATTGAGTGGGAGGATGATATTTGTTTTTGGTGTCAATAATTCTCTGAACTCCAATGGAAGATTTTCGTTGAGTGCATAGTGGTAATAAGAATAATTGCTTTGAATATAATTAATGAGATATGCCCAATAATCGCGACTCAATTCCTGTGGACTTATCCAGCCCATTTGCTGTATGAAAAAGGGTGTGTATAGGGATTTGATGATTCGCTTGCGGTGATAGGGCAATAATGCGATGGCTTCATAGTCGCCTAGTACCATGGCATCGAACTTAATATGCAATGAATTTATATATCCCCATAAACTATAAGGAGTGGAATACCTACTGCGATGGATACATGCATCCCACTTTATAGGATCTATCGCCTTGCTATGGAGTACGGATATTTTGTATTCATCCTTCATCATATATCAATAGTAAGATCAGAATCAAAAAAAATGAAATTGAATAGGACTAAATTAATTATTGATGGCATGCAATATGTGTTGATATACGGGCAACCAATTTTTCCATTCTTTATATTCGCTTAAGGAATGGTTATGCCATAAAGTAGTCATCAGGCCATTTACTTTTTTTACTTCATCGATTATAAGTTGACTATACTGTATGGCCTCTTCAGGATCTAGTTGCATATAATATTGCAAGGTCACATCCATGATATAGAATGGATATATTCTCAAACTGGTTTTGTTTTCCTGATTCAGATTGTAAAACCAAAAAGAGGAAGCAACACCTGCTCTGAATCCTATTTCATCGGCATAGCCCATCGTATAATCCTTTGTAATCCCATTGTCTATTAAGCGGCTATAGGTATCGGGAAATCGCAATTTGAGGTAGTGCTGTCGGGAGCGATTAATTGCCCTTTTGGTAATTTCCGAAAGGAGAGCGATTTCGTTTTTAAAAGTTTTTAGGTCAAAATTTGATTGGTAGGATGGATGTATGCCAATGGTATATTTATCGCTAATGTCTTGTATCAATCGCTGATAATAAGAGCTTTCATAACTAATATTTTTATCAAACTTTCCATATTCACTCAAGAGGAAAAAATAGATGACTTCCATATCGGGGTATATACATTGATCATTCTGCCATTGATAGGTATTGTATGGATCGGGTATTTTGCCGCTAAGCACATTCATACGATCACGCACATCATTCCAATCGCTGTAGTAGAGTGCTCTTAAGAAGCCACCTACATTGCGCAAAAATCCCTTGTATTTATAGCAATAAGCAATATCAATATCGTAAGTAATGATGGCCTTGTATTTGCGCTTAAGGAGTTTTAGATCAGTGTATCTTGCGAGAATTATTTTTTCTAGTTCTATAGCCCAATAATTGATGACTGGTTTTTTGAGAAAAGCATTTTTGTAGGCTAGGCTTTCGCGGGCTGGAAATCGGCCATGATTATCCTCAGTGAATGGCAAATATTCTTCATAGCGAGATAATAAATAAAACGAGGCCGCAAATGGATCAAAGGGGAATAAAGATTTGTCATGCTTGGTGGCAAATGGAACTCTAATCCCTTGAAAATAACCCATCTCAATCGTTATGTTTTTAATGCCATTTTCAAGTAACAGGCTGCTCGACTGTATGAATAATTCTTCACTGATGGGATGCTTGCTATAATTGATTTTTCTTCCATGAAAGGAAATGAATTCATCAATATCTGTTGTAAAATTAATACTGATACCTAGTAGTTCCTCAAATATAAATTCAAAGATATACCTTACCCTATTGGTTAGTTTTGGCGTATAGATAAGAAAGGTCATTAGCTCATTGTATTTTCAGCTTCTATGCGCAGCAATGCACTGGGTTTATAGCGCGGATCACCAGTCTCTTTCTCTAAGGCTCTTAGCAGCTGATAGATGTTTTTTATTCCCCACTTATCAGCCCATTCAAATGGACCATAGGGATAGTTAGTGCCCAGCCGCATCGACAAGTCGGCATCAGCTCTGCTGGTAATTCCCTCTTGTATAGTATAGTAGGCTTCATTGATGATCATTCCTATAATTCTAGGACTGATCATACCTACCTGGCTTGGTACTTCAATTATTTTTTTATTGAGGATACTTAGGATCTTACTTGTATGTGTTTTAGCTTGAGCATTGTGAAACACCATTTCTAGTGCAGGTGCGCTTAGGTAACATGGGATTGCATTTATGGAGGTAATCGCTCTATCCGTATTGCTATTCATACTGTACAAGGTGCTGCGCACTGTGGCATTCATCGCATGGAGCCATATAGCACAATCGGTATAATCGAGCAATTTCATCAATCGATCATTGGGATCAGTATCCCATAGAGTATCTATGACTATGTCGATCTTATTATCGGGAGAAGGGTAATTTTCAGTGGTAAAATGACAGTGATCCTCCTTAAATAAATTTTGTCTCAGCGCTTCATATCGAGCCTCATCGCCTATAATCCATATATGCATAGTGCAAATATACATCAATGTCCACTATGCCTCGCAGCATACAATCATAATTTTCATTTCTTTCTTATGGATAAGTTCAGCGCGGGGTTATGTGCTAGTTAGGGCTTGCTAGATAACTTATAAGTATGCGATTATGGCGATGCCTGCGGCCCGGGCTATCTGCTACAAGTCCTCGCTCGTGCCTCGCTGTGGGCTTTTCGCGTCTATCCCTATCGCGAATACATCTTGAAGACGCAATGTATATGAGATGACATTTTATATTTATGATCTAAGCTTTTTTGCGGAAACCCATAAAATTGTGTGCATATCCATTGCACTAATAATATCTAGAATCTATTACGATAATAGATTTCAGGGTTATTTAACATACCCTAATTATTAACCGTATCAGTTAATACTGTTTCTACGGACTCCTCCCAATTAGTCTTCGTATTGCGATAGTACAACTCCACAAAAGAATAGCCCATTGTGGCTACCAAAGCGCCTAGCAAAACATCAATCACATAATGATGGCGAAGGTATAATGCGGAAAACCATATACCAATCGTTAAAATCCCAAATAGCTTAGCAGGCCATTTTGCTTTCATCTTTAAAGTGTAATAAAAAGTCACTAATGGATAGGCAGAATGGAGGGAAGGTATAGCGGCAAATACATTGCTATTACGCTTATATATCGTGTCGAACAATTCGATATTGAAATAACTATCAAAATTTTGTAAGCCAGCACTACTGCGCAAGGTATTAGGAACGAAATTAAAACCATTCAATTCCACATACCAAGGTGGTGCAGCAGGATAGATGTAATACAGGCTAAACCCAATAATATTAGTAGCGAGATAGGCGTATGAAAAGCGATAGAATATATTGCGATCATTGTACCACAGATATACAGCAAATGCCATAGGAAGGGGCACCCAACTCAAATAAAACAATGCAGTGATGATGTCTAAAGCTAGATTAGTCCTCGTTGCAAAAAACTCATTGAGCGTTAACCGCCCTGATAATGTTTCGATACCAAACCAATATTTGTCAAACAGATAAGGCTCAGCTATATGAACCGTATTGATCATATAATTAGGCCATACACGCATCGTATCATAAGTGATCCACAATATTATAAAAGGCAAGAATCCAAAAAATAATTCCTTGGATTTGTTATTATAATTATAGAGTACAAATGCGATAAGATAAGTATATATGTGCTCAGGGCGCAAGCCTATCACACCAATCACCCATACAAAATAAAGTAGGCTGCTTAGCAGTATCACAATATTGTTTTTAATGGCTGTAATCATTGTTCATTATCGAGTTTATTTTTGGCATCTAATAACCGGCTCATGGCTGTGTAGTTAGTGGATAAAGCCATGAATAGGAGGGTGCCGTTGAAGAACATGGTGCTTGTAGCGGACATTGTTATTCCATTGCTCATATCCGCTTGTCCTTGTGTTTCAAATACATAAATAATACCTGTAATGATGGTTGAAAATCCGATGAGCAGTATGCGTTCAGGTCGCTGCATAAGCCCTTCCTTACATTCGATTCCCAGCCCTTCAGCCCTCGCTCTTATATAGGAGACCATTATTGATCCTATAAGCGATATAAAGCTCAGCAATACACCTATTACATTGTGTTGTAAACCTAAATAGACACATAGCCCACCAAACATAATGAGCTCACTGTAGCGGTCGAGTACACTATCGAACAAGGCACCAAAACGGCTGCTGCTATTCGTCACACGAGCAAGACGGCCATCCACCATGTCAAAAAAACTAGCCATCAATAAGCAAACTCCATAGAGTGCTAATATGGTGAGGTCTTGGGGATTGTGAATGCCCATATACACTAAGCTGATAGATGCCAATATATTCAGCACTAATCCTATAAGCGTAATCATATTAGGAGTAATGCGCATATACACCAATAAATTTATGAGCGGCGTCATAAGTTTATAAGCAATAGGCTGACATTTATCCTTTAGGAAATTACTCATCAGGCTTAGGTGCTAAGATTTATTAATTATGAAAAATAACAAGGCCAGTTGCAACACGATATTTGCATATACGCCAGCAGCTACATCATCAAGCATAACACCATGCCCGCCTTTTAAAGTTTCAAACTTGCGAATACCGAATGGCTTAACGATGTCAAAAAATCGAAAGAGGAAAAATGCGGCAATCACCCAAGGTAAAGCTAGTGGAACACCAATCAGGGCGATCCACATACCGATCATTTCGTCGATCACAGTAGTCTTGGGATCATCGCCCAGCTCTCCTGCTAAAAGTTCAGATCCTACCACACCTAACCAATAAAATACCAGGATGGCAATAGCAAGAATTATAGGAGTGTAAAATGCAGGTAGTAGATTGAGATGGAAACCCATAAAAGCTGCTAGACCAGCACCCCATGTTCCTGGAGCTAAGGGGATATAACCCGTACCAAAGCCACTAACTATGAATTTCCAAAACTTACTACTATTCCGCATAATCAGTTGAGTTATGCCTGATCGTCAGCGATGGCACATATCGTTTTTTCTAAACTATCTAATTGCTTGAATAAGTTGTGTTCAGCGGCAGCGCCTACTTCCGTTTGCGGAGCTTTGTAATAAAAAGATAGCCATTCCTGTATGCCACTCATACCAGCTCTCTGTGCTAGATCCATAAATAAGGCCAGGTCTAATACGATAGGTGCAGCAAGGATACTATCCTTGCACAAGAAGTTAATCTTGATCTGCATCTTATAGCCCATCCAGCCAAATATGTCGATATTATCCCAGCTCTCTTTATCATCGCCCCTAGGTGGATAATAATTAATCCGAATCTTGTGAAATAATTGATCATAAAGTTCGGGTTGAGCCTTCATATCGAAAATGCCATCTAGTACATTGCCTTTTGAAACTTCTTTGGTTTTGAAATTAGCGGGATCATCTAATACTGCGCCATCCCTATTGCCTAATATATTAGTGCTGAACCAGCCACTTACACCTAGTGCGCGCGCATTTAATCCTGGAGCTACAATGGTTTTCATAAGTGTTTGTCCAGTCTTAAAGTCCTTGCCACTGATAGCGACATTTTTAGTCTTTGCGAGGTCTAAGAGGGCAGGAATATCGCAAGTCAAGTTAGGTGCTCCGTTAGCAAAAGGAACACCGCATTGAATGGCTGCGTAGGCATATATTTGAGAAGGTGCAATGGCGGGATTATTCTCTACTAAGCCTTGTTCAAATGCTTGGATAGAATGATGTACTTCGCTGGTTTCGATATAAGCTTCAGTAGAGGCGCACCATACAATCACTAATCGCTCACAATTATTTTTTTGCTTGAAAGATTCAATATCAGCAATCAATTGCTTGGCTAAGTCCATAAGATTAGCCCCCGTTTTTACATTAGGACCCGAAATATTGCGGACAAATCGGCTGTCGAAAACAGCAGACATAGGTTTAATAGCGCTTAATTCAGGAGCTATCTGATCCAGCATAGATTGATCGATCACACCAGCATTGAGTGCCGCTTCGTAGGCATTATCATTAAATATGTCCCATCCACCAAATACGATATCGCCTAATGGAGTAAGAGAAACAATGTCTTTTATCTGTTTTTTATGGCCATCTTTTACTAAAGAGCCCATTTGGCTAAGCGACCCTATGGGTAAGGCTAATCCTTTGCTAGAGGCGATAACCCCAGCAATAAATGTGGTGGCTACTGCACCCATGCCAGGTGTTAGGATTCCCAATTTCCCAGTAGCTTTTTGAATATTCCTTTTACTCATTAACTTGTTTTTTTTGCAATAAAAAATTGACCTATATCAATAAAATCAGTCAAAAATGCTTGCAAAGGTCGTAAAAAAAATTATTATCTTGGAATTTTAATAAATACTTAAGTGTTAAAAAAAACTACAAGGGAAATTAACCATCAGAAAGGATGTCCTTTACAACTCCATAATCACTTCACTGTCAGTCACAGTCAGTCCATACATCCTGTCTTCAAACAGAGGTAACCACTTCACTGTCAGTCCTAGTCAGTCCATCCAGCGTGATCTCTGTCAGCCCAATCAACGTGTCTTCACGCTGATTTGTCAATCCATCCAGTGTATCTTCACGCTGAATACAATTCCATAACCACTTCACAGCAATTCAATGTCAATCCATCCAACGTGCTTCACTATCCGCCCATTCATCGTGTCCTCACTGTCAGCAGTAGTTGTAACTAATCTCAGGATCGTAAATCGCCCAGCCAGCGATAGGGATAGGAGGGGTTTGTGCTGGGGTGGAGGGCTTTCAACAGCTTGAGATTAATAAAGCTGAAAGCCCGCCACCACAGTACCAGAGCGAAGCGCAGCCCCGCATAGCCCGTGCCGGAGGCATCGCCATAAATAATAAATATTTCTATCAATTATATTGTCGTTTTAGTGAATGATTTAGTAGCTCATCAATTCACGAAAAGTTTTTCATCCTTTCTATGTGCACTGTGTTTGGCTTGCCGCAAGTTGATCGTGTATGTGGCAGGAACGAAGCGATACGACCTGTTTCAAAAACAATTGTAGTTGGTCTGTTTTATTCATTGCATATTAGTAACAGTGGAAATGGGTAAGTGAAAAAAATATTGCATATTGCAGGATAATTATGGCAAGGAAAATTATTAATACCGACTTAGCCCCTGCACCCATCGGTCCTTATAATCAGGCTGTGTGGGCGGGTGATCTGTTATTCATCAGTGGTCAAATAGCGTTAGACCCAATTACTGGTTCATTGAGGATGGATAATTTAGAAGTGGAAACGGAGCTAGTAATGGCTAATCTCAAAGCGATATTGAAGGAAGCGGGATTGGGTTTTGGTGATGTGGTTAAGACTTCGATATTCCTCAAGGACATGGCTTTTTTTGGACAGGTCAACGAAGTGTATGGAAAGTATTTTACTCTTGGTGCACCAGCAAGGGAGACCGTTCAGGTAGCGGGATTGCCTAAAGGGGTCAATGTGGAGATCAGTATGATCGCCTTTAGAAATTCCTAAATATTATTCATTAAACAATTGTAAAAATTAGAAGTCTAAGGCGCATGAAAAGATTGTTGGTTTTTTTCTTTATTAGCACATGCTGTCTATCTCCATTATGGTCACAGACTGATTTTTTTGAACTTACAAATGTGTTTCTCAGTAAGTATGCAAAAAATGGATTGGTTCAGTATGCAGACATTAAAAAAAATCAACAAGAACTTGATGAATTAATCAGATTAGTAGGAGATTACAAGGTCTCTGCTGCTAATGAAGACATACAAAAAGCCTTTTACATCAATGCTTATAATTTATTGGTAATAGAATCCATCGTCAAGTTTTTCCCTGTTTCTTCGCCGCTAAAAATTCCTGGTTTTTTTCAGGAAGCTAATCACTTAATAGCAGGAGAAAAATTCAGTCTCAATGAATTAGAAAAGGAAAAGATATTAAAGAACTTCAATGACCCTAGGGTTCATTTTGTCTTGGTTTGTGGGGCTAAGGGTTGCCCACCTATGCTTGGTGCATTGATGCCTGATAAGTTATCCGATCAACTGGATAAAGCTTGTAAGCGCAGTATTAACAATGATGAGTTTATAAGGGTAGAAAAATTTGCATCGAAAGCGGCGATATCGGAAATATTCAAATGGTACAAGGACGATTTTGGGGGATCTGATGAGCGAATCCTCCAATTTATTAATCAATACAGAGACACTCAGATTCCGAGTAACTACAAGATTTGGTACTATACCTATGACTGGGCCCTCAATAGTCCATACAATTAATTCGAAATAGGTCAACACAAGGCAAATGGCAAAAGGGTGTATGTGGAGGCTATTTTGTTTTCAGAATGCCTGTTTTTTGAGTGTTGGGATAAAAAAAAAGAGAATTGAAGAATCAAAACAGCAATGCTCTCTGAAAAAATCGTAAATTTGTTCTCTTTTTTGATTGTTTGAGCTATTTTTTGGTATTTTTATGAAAAATAATATTGTTTTTTGGGGGGCTGACGAATTGGATCGCAGGATTTTAGTGGCTGCCAGACTAAGGGCTAAGGATAATAAAGTTGATTTTTGGACATTTCCTGAAAAACAAGTCAACGCTGCATTTGCCGATAAAATGTTTGGCGATTGGGAGGAATTAGAGCCATCGGAATTTCCCGAAGGGTATGTGCATATAGAGCGAGATATATCATCTTCTGAATTATTGCCTGAGAATATAAAGACTGACAATACGGAGCTTGTGATGCGGGCTGAGAAAGAGTGGTTTGTAAAAGTACTTGTACAGCGCCTCTATGAGATGTTAGATGCGGAGGTCAGCGCATTGCACGAGCAAGTGATGTCCCTCACTGAATACGATAAAACACTCTGGGATAGCTGCAAAAATTACTGGGAAAAGATTATGTCCCATAATCAAGAACGCAACATCACCCGCGATCAGGCCATTGAATTGCGAGGAAAAGTCAACGCCAGTTTTGAAAGGCTAAAAGGTCTGCTCGACAATACCAATAAAGCTTATGAAGAAGAGGCGCAAGCCAATTTTTTTCAAATAAATAAAAGGCTGGAAGAAATAAAGCAAGAACTGGAGAAAAATCCTAATGGCTCACGCAATGTATTTAATCAACTAAAACAAATACAAGAAGAGGCCAAAGTTCTAAAGCTCAATCGTCCAAATAGAAATGAAATTTTTAATACACTCAACGAACTTTTTGAGTCTTCAAAAAATATTTCGAGGAGCAGTGTAAATGAAAAAATAAATCACCGCATCGCGGGACTCGAAGATGCCATACACAAGATGCAAAAGTCATTAGACTTTGACCTGAGAGATGTGGAATACATCAATAAGCGCAATAATAGCAGCTCGGTCTCACAATTAGAGTTTAAGCTCAGCAAGGCTAAATTAGATATGTTGCAGCACAAGATTGATTCCAAAAAAGTGAAACTGGATGAGATGAATAAGTTGCTGCTCGACCTCAAAAAAGAAGTCCAAAAGACAACAATTCAACCCGCTTCTGCGGAGAAATCCACCAAGGATGCAGCAAAGACCAATCCTGCTGCTGGTGATGGAAAAAGAACGCATAAGCCCATAATCAGATCGGAAAAAGTGGAGATTAAGGGACAGCAGTCAGCAAGCAATGAATTGGTGGAGCAGGAGCATGACCAAGATCAATTAGCTGATAAGGATGAATTGCCTATCACTACACCTGATCCGAATGAAAATATTGTGATAGCTGAAACAATTGATCCTGCTGAATCTATGCCTGTAGAAGTGCCAGTAATTAACCCTGCTGAAAATCCCGATCTTATAGTGAATGTTGAAGATAATATGGAAAAGGATGCCGACCAACCCAGTCAAGACAGCGAAGCGGATAATAATGGTGAGAAGGAGCTTGTATAATAGCCTTAGCGTTTAAATTTTTGCTGCTCTATACCGTGTAATAATAGCGCGTAGTTTTTATACACCGCAAGATTGTTTTTTGAGTTTAATATTGTTTCCCATAGGGTATGATCGAACATAGGAGGATAAGTACCTAATATCTTATTGGATCATTACAATAGTTTGGAATCCTTAGACTAAGTATTTCTAACTTAGGGATTTGCTCAATAGCTCAAAGATTTGAATTATGGCGATGCCTTACAGGCCTGGGTTACTTGCGACATTATAATATTTTCTATTTGCAACAAGAATCTGCGCATAGCTTGGTTTCTCGCTGTGGGCTATTGCTTGCGAAATTATTATTTTTTATCAGAAACAAGAACCTGCGCTTACGCTTGGTTTGCGTCGATCCCTGTCGCAAATTCAGTATTCCAATCAATTCACATAAGATCACCTGCCTAATCAATGATGCATATACGAAGGGTCATAATGTAATAACAGCCTTTATCATTCGGCTATATGTATTTTGTAGGGCAAGTCCATTTGCACTTAGTCTAGGATTTAGGGTTATATCATTTCTATTGGGTAATCGTCAAAATCATATTTAACTAAAGCTTAATAAGTTAAAGAGCAAGCTCTACATACAGGTTTATTTTGAGTGGTTTTTAGTTCAATAGTTTTAGAATTAGGACTCAACTAAATCTTGAAATACATCAAGCAAGGGGCTGCTCGCCTAATAATTGTAAAAAATGTTAGAACGAGTTTAAACGATGGTGTGGATACATCGTCCATTTATTTGTGCTGATGCTATGGTTTCGTTTTTTTTATGGCCTACCACAATAGGCAATCTATAGTGGGCGTTGAGGATATGTTTTAGAGCGATTGTTGATGAGTTTAAATTTTTTTTCCTTATAAATTAATAATGTATGAATTTGACAAAATTTCTTTTGGTATTTTTGGGAGCAGTAGTTGTGTTTTTTAGTTCCTGTACTAAGGAGGAAACCACGGAGACTGATTTTGTGGTACCTTCCTTATCATCGATGCAGTTAAAGACCGATGATTTTCCCGATGGCAAGCTCGAGGAGGTCATGGGAGGCCCTAATTTTAATTTCGCCGCCACCAATGTGGTTTTTTGGAATTCAGCCTTAGCTTTGAATTTAATACTGCCTGTAGCAGCGTTTAGCAACTCATTTAACTACACACCCGTGCATGTAGGCAATACTTGGACTTGGACTTATACTTTTAATGCCGATAATGCGCTTCATACTGCAGCACTTACTGCTACTTATACCCCTGCTACCGATCCCTCATCAGTGGACTGGACGATGCACATCAGCAAGGCTGGTGCATTCAGCAATGTACTATGGTTTAGTGGTGAATCCGATGTTAATGGCAACAGTGGTCAGTGGGTACTCAATGCTGACCCTGCTAATGTACATCCTGTTATCCAAATAGACTGGACTAAAAATGGGTCCAATGGCAATGAGGTGAACTACATCAAGTTTATGAATGTAATCGCTGGGGATGTCAATAATGGAGGATATATAGAAATATCAAGGGATTTGTCTCTGGACTTAGATACGAATTACAATATTTTTATCCCTGAAACCAATAATTCCTGCGAAATAGAATGGAGCAAGGAGTCCTATAATGGAAAGGTAAAGAGCCAGACCCATTACCAAAATGCGGAATGGCATTGCTGGGATACGGCATTGCTAGATACTAATTGCTAGATTTTTAGCGAGAAATAGAAAAAAAATAATTTTTTTTTGTTTTTGGCTTTGTATTTGTAAAAATGTATATATATTTGCACCCGCTTTGATACCCACCCGATGGGTTGGATGCAAAGAAGGTTCGGTAGTTCAGTTGGTTAGAATACGTGCCTGTCACGCACGGGGTCGCGGGTTCGAGTCCCGTCCGGACCGCAAAGCCCTTATCATTTTTGATGAGGGCTTTTTTATTTTTCGGTATTTATATCGTGCAAGAATACAGCTGGAATTTCTAAAATCTTATTGGCGTATAAAAACTACTTGAGCTCTGCTTAATAGCTCATAGGTTTCTTTATTTTGCGATGCCTTACTGGCCCGAGCTGCTCTAGGCTCCACTTTCTGGCATTTATTTTTTTTCAGTGGACACCAGAATCTTCGCAAGCTCGATTTGTTTTCGGCCTTATTCACAGACTCCTTTTTTTATTTCTATATACAGCTATTGTTGTTTATAACGACACTACTTAACTAAGACATCCATCATAGGAGTCAGTAAATAAGACTAAACCATTCCGCATCCTTGTCGCTATAAATAGACTCTGGACACTGGATAATGGACACTGGACTTTAACTAGTTACTGCATCGGACATCAGTATTGTGCGTGCCTAAAATAGCTTGACAAATATAATAAATTATTTTGATTC
>CAYZQX010000051.1:0-15358 GCA_964480615.1 uncultured Chitinophagales bacterium
CGATAGGGATGCGGAATGGTTTAGTCTTATTCACTGACTCTCAACACTGATTTCTCAGGTTAGTAATGTTGTTATATACATTAGTTTGTATATGGATACAAAAAAAGAGTCAGTGAATAAGACCGAAACGCAGTGTAGCCTGGAGCAGCCCGGGCCTGTAAGGCATCGCCCAAAATTTTTGAATTTTAATTTATCGATAAGAGCCTAAATATTTAATAAAATTATACTATCGTATTTATTATAAAGATCGCAACGAGCATACAATCCTTGACGATGGTTCTAATAATAAATAAAAGGTATCATTTTACATTCAGCTTATGTCATTTGTGAATCGCCATATCCGCGTTGTTAGGAGTTGTATAACACGTCTTAACGATAGGCATAGGTTTATTTTGTAATATTTTTTTGTAGTCTAACATAATTATATTTAACTTTACTCTTTAAGCTAAAGCTAAATATAATTTTATAAAATATGAGAATCCCCTTATTGCAAAATTTGAAATTTGTGTTTTATTGTTTATTAACAAGTTGTAGTATATCCCTGTATAGTCAGATTGACTATTCTATTCCAAACCAATTTTTAGTACGACAGGAGAATGATATTACTTATGGTACGAGCATTGATTATCGTGGAATTAGTCAGGAGTTAAAATTGGATTTATACAAGCCAATCGGTGATAATAATACCACAAGACCAATAATGATATTAGTACACGGTGGTTCTTTTATAGCTGGCTGTAAAGATGATATGGCTAACCTTGCTGCTAATTATGCTGCGCGTGGATTTATGGTAGCAAGTGTGGATTATCGAATGGGTTTTCATAAAGATAATTATGTGACTACTCCAGCTGTTAATTCTATATTAGGCCTTAATTATAGTTGTCTATATGCTTATGATTCCCTTGAAGTGAAAAGGGCTGCTATTAGGGGCACACAAGATGTTAAAGGAGCAATAAGATATTTAAAGAACAGACATTTTACGGATAGTACATCTATAAATTGTGTATATGTAGGAGGTGAAAGTGCAGGAGCAATTATCAGCTTATGTGTTTCACTATTAGATAGGCCTGAGGAAATGCCCAGCGCATGCTTAGCTCAAAGCCCAGTCTTAGCCCCATCAGCTAATCTTACTAATTGTATTATGGATAATTGTATGCTGAGCAATGCTACACTTTCAGAAGCTAATTTTGCTCGACCCAGTTTGGGTTCTATCGAAGGGGATATGAATTTGAATGGTTATAATTCCAGAGTATTGGGAGTAATGTCATTAGCGGGTGGCATTATAACAGAATCCTTAACACAGAACTGGCTGATGGGTCAAGATACAGCATTGTTTTACTTCTCGCACTGGACTTGTGATGCGATAGTGCACTATAATTATGCCCAGCCCATGACTTGGGTCGATGCGATATGTTTAAATCCTGTAGGTTATTCCCAGCTCCATTATAACTTACCTTTCTTATATGGACCTGGCGATATTATCCCCTATTTGGAGAATATAGGGATCCCTACTGTATCCGATATATACAACTGTGCAGGCTGGAATACTGATATATGGTCTATAGAATGTATTAGGTTAGCTAATAATGGCGCTTATCATTATGCAGCAGCCCCTGATTATAGCGTACAGCGATTTGTTGATATGGTCATGCCCTGTATGGAATTATCTAGCAGTAAAGAAACTATCTCCATTAGCCCTACCCTGTTTCCCAATCCAGCTAATCAGTTTGTATTACTACAGTCAAAAGAACTGATGGGTATGGAAATAGACTTTATTATACTCATTGATTTGAATGGTCGAACCTATTATCCCGAGCTGAGTTATTCAGGTGATATAATCAAGATACAATTGCCATTAGGACTAAGTCCCGGCCAATACCTATTAAAAGGCTCTTCAAAAAATATTGAGTTCGCAACGAAATTCTTGATTATGCAGTAAAAATAAACAACAGGAGGTGAAAAAATAGATTTTTCGACATTTTTTGGCACGATGTTTGGATTATGGACATTAAATGTCAAAAAATGAAAACCTATCTTAGCCTCGCAATCTGTCTAATTGTTTTTCCCCTCCTTTCTTTTAGATCGGGAAATTCAGGAACTGAAATGACCAACTTAAAATCTTGGCAATGGGAATTGGCTAAAAAGAAAGCTGGTGACCAAAACAAGATCATTTTTGTAAAAGGATATGCCGATTACTGCCTCCCTTGTAAATTTATGGATGAGAATGTATTTACCGATCCTGAAGTAATCGAATTTTTCAATGAAAATTTTATAAATATGCTCGTCGATGTAAAAACTGAGGAAGGCAAATGGTTCAAGGAGAAATATGATCTTGAAGTACTGCCTGCAATGTACTTTTTTACTCCTGATGGAAAGCTTATAAGTGCAAAAAATGGTAGCCTCGATAAGACCAATCTTATGAAATGGGCAACCATGATTAGTAAAAAATAATCATATTTTTCATATAATTTAATTGGAGGTCATGAAGGAGAAATCAATCATGGCCTTTTTTATTTTTTTCATGTTTATAATTGAATATGTATTAAAATTGCACTGAATCAAAGATATGCTGGAATACCTTGAAAATATGGATCTTCATATAAGTTCGATAATCAATCACCATGGTTATTGGTTTTATGGTATTATTGGTATGGTTATTTTTTTAGAATGTGGCACTTTTATTAAAAGCTTTATTCCTGGTGACACTATTTTGTTTGTATTAGGTAGCTTTATGGCTAAGGGTGAACTGAGCCCATTAATGCTGTTCATTACTCTCTTTTTTGCAACAATCCTAGGAGATTATTTTGCCTATTACTCAGCTAAGTATGCCATGCTATTATCAAAAAATTGGCATAAGAAATTTCTCAGCGTTGATAAGCTTGAAAGCACTAAAAATTATTTTGAAGAAAAAGGTCGCTATGGAATATTGTTCGCCAGATTAGTTCCCTATATGAGAGGTATGGCACCATTTGTTGCTGGTGCTGTACAAATGAATATATTAAGATTTACGATATTCAATATATCTGGTGCAATATTATGGGTAATCCTGTATGTTATGCTCGGCTTCTTTTTTGGACACTTGCCCATGGTTCAAGAAAATTTAGGACTTTTAGTGATCGTACTTATTATATTAGGTGTGATTCCTATACTGCGTGTCCTTATTAGTAAAAAAGTTGAGCATTAGTCAGTGCTTGCTCCATAACTTATAGGGCTTTTGTTTGAGCTGGTTTTGAAACAGTAGCTAACAATTCACTAAAGCTAAAACATCGAATCAATGAAAAATAATATGCACCATTGATTTTATGATAGAAACTTGGTTTTAGAGTTGTAAAATAGAAAACTCTCAAGTACCTCCACAGCGATAAACCAAGCTATGCGCAGGTTGTTACTTGCCATTGAAAATATACCTTCCAGCAAGTAGCGAAGAGTATAGCCTAATACCAAGCGATAGCGCAGGTTCTTGCTACCTATCAAAAATTAATGTTACACAAGCAATCAAGTCGTAGCGCAGATTCTTGCTACCTATAGCAAAAATAAAGTTGCAAGTAACCAGGGCCTGTAAAGCATTGCCAAAATCGCATACTTATGAGTTATTTAGCAAGCCCTATTTAACAAGACCTTATTATATTAATCAATACATGTTGTTAGAAGATAACTGAAGACAAGTACAATGTAGCGCTATTGCAATGATAATGATAACTTTGCATCCTATATGTCAGTATTCAATAAAAAAATTATTATCGGGTCAAGGGGAAGCGAACTCGCATTGTGGCAAGCTAACTATGCTAAGGATGAATTGCTCAAGGCAGGTTTTGATTCTCAAATTAAAATAATACATACAAAGGGAGATAAGGAACTTCATCTTACATTTGACAAGTTGGAGGGAAAAGGATTTTTTACTAAGGAGCTTGAAAATGCCCTCCTTAATGGAGAAATAGACTTGGCTGTACATAGTCATAAAGATTTAGCAACTGAAGAAGTGGAAGGATTAATCGTAGGAGCAGTTTCTTATCGCGATAATCCCGCCGACTGGATGCTCATACATCAAGATCATTGGGATGCTTCACAGTTATTTGAACTGGCGCAAAATGCGTTAGTCGGTACTAGTTCGCCTAGGAGAGTGTCACAAATGCGGTATTTTAGACCTGACCTTTACTTTACTCCTATTAGAGGCAATGTGGCTACCCGTGTGGGAAAAATAGGTATTGGTTGCGATGCAGTAATATTAGCAGCAGCGGGATTGAGCCGACTAAAAATGGATCTATCAAATTACAAAGTACTACAATTTGACCCTTGGATCATGATACCAGCACCAGCCCAAGGTGTATTGGCCTATCAAATAAGACTAGGTGATGAATATATTGCCACAGCGATAAGCAACTTACACAACCAAGAAATTAAGGAAGTAATCGATATAGAAAGGGCAATATTATCGGGTCTAGGAGCTGGATGCCAACAGCCAGTAGGCGTATATACTAGAAAACAAAAAGACAATAGCTTATATGAAACTTGGTGTAGCTGGGCTCCTGATGTAACAACCTCTCCTAAACGATTTTTTATAACCAGTGACGAGCCGAGCACAATCACGAGAACAATTATTAATAAGATAAGATCCAATAGTCAAAACAAAGTGTTTATTACCAGGGAGTTAGATGATAGGACATTAAGAAGTTTTGCAGGTATGGATGTGCTAATCCAAGGAAAATCTTTAGTCGAGTTCGAACCCATAAATATAGTGGGACTGCCTGTGGCAAATTGGTTGTTTTTCCAGAGCCGCAAGGGCGTGGAATATTTTAGCCATTCGGTAAAAAAAATCCCTATGGATACTAAAATAGCCTGTTATGGATCGGGAACAGCAGAGTCCTTTAAAGCTTATTATCCCGAGAATAAAGTGGATTATATAGGTAGCGGATCGGATGCTGAAACAATCATAGCTGAATTAAAGGTCAAAATCCAAAAGGATGATAAAATCGCAATAATTAGAGGAAAACAATCGCAGGAGTCAATTGCTAAAGCATTGAAGGGATTAAGTGTTCAGGACAGCACCTACTCATCATTGGAGCTAAAAGAAATTCAAGTTTATGAAAATAAAAAAGCCTCCAGTTTTACGAAACCAGAGGCGGATATCTTAATTTTTACAAGCCCTATGAATGTGGAGGCTTATACGGATAAATATGAAATTCCCAACGATGTAAAGATAATTGCCATAGGACATACTACCGCTGCAAGTTTAAGTCAAAAAGGATATTCAGCAATCGTACCTATAGGCCCTGAACCATGGCATTTAGCAGAGCACTGCCATTAATCTGATACTAAGCTAAGTTTGGATTAGTTATTAGGGAATTGAGACTTAAAACTATCCCTAAAACTAGTTGGGCTTACATTCTTATAGATATCTTCCCCATAGTAATGCATCAACATATCCATTTCGGCGGGCTTTTTATAGCCAGGGCTTACTTCTAATATACCGAGTTTTTCATCGATTAGTACCACGGTAGGATAAGAAAGATTGCCATTCGTAAGGGCAGCTGCTAACTCGTGGTATCCACGGCGACCACTTTCTACAAACTTAAAAGTTTGGCCATTGATGACAATATTCTCCTTTTGTTCAGCATTCAGTTTTACGGAATAAAAGTGTTCATTTAAGTAACTAGCGATAACAGGCTCGCTAAATGTCGTTTTATCCATCGTTTTACACCAACCACACCAGTCGGTGTATATGTCCACAATAAACTTTTTTGGTGTGGTTTTGTTCAGTTCTACGGCTTCTTCTATAGTAAGCCATTTTATTCCAGACCCATGGCTACTAGTTGTTTTATCTGCACTGGGATGAGATGATGTGGGCGATTGTGCATGTAGATAATTGCTAGCACAAATGCCAAAGATCAAGGCTAGGGACAAAAAAATATTCTTCATCAATTGGATTAATGGTCAAAAATAAGGATATAAAAATTACTCACTAAGATAATAAATAGTGAAATTAGTTTAATATAACAATTTTTATAGTTTAATTCCCTGATTTAGAGAAAATAATGATGTATTAAGTAGTGGCAAAACCTTAATTTTGCGCCAAATTTTTTTATTATGACCTTTGGACAGTTGCCCTACCATCGTCCGGATATACAAGTACTGAAAGGATCTTTCACTGCTTTATTGAGTGATTTTGAAAAATCTCAAAACGCGAAACAAAAAATTGAAATCGTCGATCAGATTAATAATTTGAGAAATGACTTTGATACCCAATACAATATAGCACACATCCGCCATACAATTGATACCACTAATGAGTTTTACGAAAAGGAGAATGATTATTTTGATAATCAAATGCCTGAATTTCAAAATTTGATCAACCAATATTATCGTGTATTATCTAATACAGCTGATAGGAAGGAGTTAATTGCACATTTTGGTACACAGCTATTCGATATAGCAGAGATGAGTGTAAAAACGATTAGGACAGATGTTATCGAGGACTTGCAAAAGGAAAATATGCTTTCCAGCGAATACCGCAAGCTAAAAGCAATGGCAAAGATCAATTTCAGAGGACAAGAATACAACTTGAGTGGCTTAGGTCCTTTTATGGTAAGCCCTGATCGTGTTACAAGACAAGAAGCCAATGAAGCCCATTGGAAATTTTTTTCCGATAAAGCAGAAGCCTTTGATGAGATATATGATAAGCTGGTAAAAAATCGTACTAAAACCGCCCAAAAGCTAGGATTTACAAACTTTACTGAATTAGCCTATTTGCGCATGCTGCGTCCCTATAGCAAGGAAAAAGTAGCAAGTTTCCGCAATGCGGTTTTGAAGCACATCGTCCCAGTATCACAAACCCTGCGCCGCCGACAAACAAAAACCTTAGGTATCAGTGATTTGATGTACTATGACATCCCAATGTACTTTAAAGAAGGCAACCCTACTCCTAAAGGCGATGCACAATGGATAATCGCCAATGGCCAAAAAATGTATGAAGAACTCTCCACTGAAACAGGAGCTTTCTTCGATTTTATGATCAATAAAGGATTGATGGACCTTGAGAATAAGCATGGCAAAGCTGGTGGTGGATATTGTACATATATTGCTAATGAAGGATCGCCATTCATCTTCTCAAATTTTAATGGTACTGCCCACGACATTGATGTCCTTACCCACGAGGCTGGACACGCATTTCAAGTATATGAAAGTCGTAAATACCATATTCCTGAGTATTACTGGCCTACCTATGAAGCCTGTGAAATCCATAGTATGAGCATGGAACTGCTCACCTATCCTTGGATGCACTACTTCTTTAAGGAAGAAACTGAAAAATATAAATTTAGCCACCTCGCTAGTAACCTTCTATTCTTGCCTTATGGTGTTACTGTTGATGAATTCCAACATCAAGTGTACGAAAATCCTAATGCCACACCTAAGGAACGCAATGCCATGTGGAGAGCAATAGAAAAGAAATATCAGCCCCATGTGAACTATGGCGACAACGCCTATCTCGAAGGTGGTGGTTTTTGGCAAAAACAAGCACATATATACGAATCACCTTTTTATTACATTGATTATACCCTAGCACAAATTTGTGCTTTCCAGTTCTGGCAAAAAGCAAATAATAATAGGGCACAGGCATTTGAAGACTATTTAAGATTATGTCAAGCTGGTGGTAGTGACTCATTTGAGAATCTAGTGAGATATGCTAATCTTGATTCGCCCTTCGATGAAAAGTGTGTAGAAAAAGTAACCAAAGAAGTATTTGATTACCTCGACAAATCAGCCCTGAGCTAAAACATTTGCACCAACAAATAGAAGAGCCAACGACAAACAATCATTATAGATAGCCAATTTATAACTTGCTATCAAGCAATCGCAACTGAATAATAAACTAATATTTGGTTGCGATTTTTTTTTGTATCTGCTCTATTTCATAGGTCAACTAATATTGTTTATCGTCAAATAAATTGTAAGCAAGTCATTGTAAATAATCTATTATTGTTCGTCACATAAATATTATAATCGACATCTTGCTAATACACATGCCCATAGGAGTAATGAGAATAAATGTATGTATAATGCTTGTTAATGAATATAAAATATTATTGCAGAACTACACGCTGAAGAAGCGTTATAAAAACTTTATAATGCATACAAAATCAGTAATATTTATATGCACTTTTTAGTACTAAGTTACACGAATATAGTCTTATGGCGATACCTACGGCCCGGGCTTTCCGTTCCTATCTTTTAGGAGGCTAGCTTATTGCTTAACCCAGCTATACTACCCACCTATAATTAGTTTATGAACACCTAAGACACTATACGTTAAATAGCCTCCTAAAAGGATATCCACTGCAATCCCTATCGCGAATACAAAGAAAACCAATAATAGCAACACAGGAACATCCCAGACCAAAAGTTGTTGAACAAAGCTATGGAAACGGGCTATAGTTGCGGCATTATTTTGATTATTTTGGCTTTGACCTGCAAAGTGAAATGTGGGTATATTAAATTGAATTATGGATAAGATAATAATAGGATCAATAGAATATTGAATTATTATTCACTAAGGTGTATGCTTAGCTCAATACGGTATATAATACAAGTCACACTGCATTATCTCTTAACCGATACTAAAAGAAATAACACTTAGATTTGTACTTATTGCTCGATCGCAATCAAATAATTGTCCTATAAAATAGGTGCTAGAATTGAATATGAATACGAGTGTGAAGTAATTAGTCATTAATGTGAAAAAACAAAACCTGAATTCAAAAAATGAACAATTTTAAATTCACCAGCTTTCTATCTTCTAATCTTCATATTGATGAAGCTGAAATTTTAGTACTCGCTGAGTATTGTAACACCAAGACTGTAACAAAGGATGAGTTTTTATTACATGAAGGTGATTATTGCTATCAAACTTTTTTTGTAGAAAAAGGGTTGTTAAGACAATACACCATAGATCCTAAGGGTAAGGAACACATCTTATCTTTTGCCCCTGAAAATTGGTTTGTAACTGATCGAGAGAGTGCATTTTTTAATATGCCATCTAAGTATTCAATCCAAGCTTTAGAGCCCAGTCAGGTATTTATTATCGAAGAAGCATTTCTTACTAAACTGTCTCAAAAAATCCCTTCTTTTATTGATTTTAATACCAAGCTGTTACACGGTCATATCCGCCAGTTACAGAATCGAATAACCCAGCTACAAAGCGCAGGTGCAGAAGATCGCTACCTTAGCTTTATTAATTCGTATCCGGATATACCATTGCGTGTCCCTCAAATTATGATAGCATCCTATCTTGGTATTACACCCGAAAGCTTAAGTCGTATCCGCAAAGAACTAGCTATTAAGAATCATAAGAAATAATGATAGCCCAAGACAATAGTTGCATAGATAGAGAGATTCGGCTATAGGTCCTGAACGAATAACACTAATTTATAGTTTCTTGAAATATAGGGAATAGCAAAAAAGCGCAGCAATAGCGTATATACCCCTGATTTGAACTAAAGATAATAGTTTAAAATAATTCTTATCATAGATCAATGCACAGCCCTAATGGGTGTAATAATTTTGCACAATAAATCAAATTAATATTATGAAAAAGAGAACAGTAGAAATCGTGGTGAGCCCTAGAGAACCTCATTTTGTGGGAGATGGCTTTAGAGTGCATAATTTTATTCCCAGTGGATTTCGTACCGATATGGAGCGTATGAATCCCTTTATTATGCTCGATTATAACTCGAAGTTTTATTTTCCACCTACTGATGTTCCTAGGGGGGTGAGTGTACATCCACATAGAGGATTTGAAACTGTAACAGTGGCCTACAAAGGTAAGGTAGCACACCACGATAGCAGTGGTGGAGGAGGCGTAATTGCTGAAGGGGATGTTCAGTGGATGACCGCAGCCAGCGGAGTCTTGCACAAGGAATATCATGAAAAAGAATGGAGTGCCCAAGGAGGCGAGTTTCAAATGATTCAGCTATGGGTAAATCTACCAGCCAAAGATAAAATGAGTCCTCCTAAATACCAGGCCATAAAAAACGCTGAAATCAATAGAGTGCAGCTTGCTGACAATAAGGGCGAAGTGGAAGTAATAGCTGGCGAGTATCGTGGTGTTAAGGGTAGCGCATCCACCTTTTCCCCTATTAACATGCTGAACCTCAAAATTAAAGCAGGTGCTGAGGCTGAGTTTAGTTTTCCAGCTACCTATAACACAGCACTGTTAGTAGTAGAAGGAGAAATAGTAATTAATGATAAGGAAATAGCACCTACTGATCATTTTGTATTGATGGCTAATGATGGAGAAGATTTTATTGTCAAAGCGGAAAAAGATGCCGTTGTACTCATCCTAAGTGGAGAACCCATTAATGAACCGATCGCAGCCCACGGACCATTTGTAATGAATACCAGACAAGAACTCTTAGTCGCTTTCGACGATTATAACAAGGGAAAATTTGGCTATTTAGAGGATTAATGTTAAAGTAATTAATGAAGCAATGAAAAGAAAAGAATTTTTGAAAAACTCTTTGCTAGGCTCAGCTCTAGCATTTTTGGGCCTGCCATTAGGCAACCAACTGAAATCCAGCCAAAGGAGTCTTTCCAATAAAAGTTTGAGGGGAATAGAAATGATATGTTCACCTACCAACACCCACATGGTGGGCAATGGATTTAAGGTGATGAATTTTTATCCTAATGGAAAGGGATTTGAAGAACGTATGAGTCCATTTTTTCTCCTTGACTACAATGCGGAGGTCAATTTTCCACCATCTGAACTAGCACACGGTGTGGGTGTACACCCACACCGTGGGATCGAAACCATAACATTTGCCTACAAAGGGGGAGTGGAGCACCATGACAGCAAAGGGAATCATGGCATAATACAGGCGGGTGATGTGCAGTGGATGACTGCTGGCGGTGGCGTACTCCATAAGGAATACCACGAACAAACTTTTAATCGGTCAGGTGGCGCTTTTGAAATGCTGCAACTGTGGATTAACTTGCCGAAAGCCCACAAAATGACGCCTGCTAAATATCAGTCCATCAAGCACCAAGATAAGCCAAAAGTTATACTCCCGAATGATGGCGGATATATATATGTTATAGCTGGAAGATATGGAGATACTGACGGAATCGCAACAGCTTTTTCACCTATCAATATGTATGATATGCATCTCAATGAAGGCGCTGACTTTATGTTTAGCTTGCCCTCCAATTTTAATTCTGGAATACTTGTAGTTGATGGAAATATCAGTGTTAATGGTGAAGTAGTCCTTGAAAATCACTATGTGCAGCTCAAAAATGAAGCAGGAGATATTCATATCAAAGTACAGAAAAAAGCGATTCTTATGGTTTTAAGTGGAGAGCCACTTAATGAACCCTATGTAAGCTATGGCCCCTTTGTAATGAATACCGAAGAGGAGATTCAACAAGCCATACACGATTATAACAATGGCAAGTTTGGTTTTTTAGCCGATTAATTAAATTCAACCATTTTTCCCGATAAATAAAGAAAATAATTAATATGAAAATAACCGCATTTGCTGGTAGCAACTCTTCTAGTTCTATTAATAAAGAATTGGTAAAATTTGTGCTGACTTATTTCTCCGAACACGAAATAAATTTGCTTGACCTGAATGATTTTGAAATGCCTATCTATTCCATTGATAGAGAGAAAAAAGGGTTTCCCCAAGAGGCCAATAAATTCCTCAGCGAAATTGAAAAAGGGGATATAATCATTTGCTCATTAGCTGAGCACAATCGAACCTATTCGGCTGCATTTAAAAATATATTTGATTGGTCATCGAGAATTAATGCCAAGGTCTTTCAAGGCAAGAAGATGTTTTTAATGAGCACCTCACCAGGTGGTTATGGAGGCGGCAATGTTATGAATACTGCAAAAACCTTTTTTCCACAATTCAGTGCTGAGATCGTTGAAACTTTTTCACTGCCTAAGTATTATGAAAATTTTGATCTTGAAAAAGGAATAACAAATAAGGAGCTACTAACCGAGTTGGAGCAGAAAATTCAAACATTTAAAAACAGCGTGTCATGAAAAACAAAGAATACAGCAATGGTGAAATAACCATTCTATGGCAACCTGATAAGTGTGCTCATTCAGGTATTTATGTCAAAAGCTTGCCCTTAGTCTATAAGCCAAAAGAATCCCCTTGGATATGCCCTGAACAAGCCAGTACAGATGAATTAATAATACAAATATCGAATTGCCCATCGGGTGCATTGTCCTATCGGAGGAATGAAAACAATCCTAAGGATTAATTTCGATCAAAAGATTCTGAAGCATTACTTAGGCCATATTATCTTATAAGACTATACCTATGAATATGCTCAATAAATGGGAGGATAAGACCACTTATCTCCCATTTATTTTTTAATTTGCTCAATAACTTGTAGTTTACAATAGGGCTTGCTAAATAACTCTGAAATCTTTTATCGTAAGAGGTCATTGCCATTATAAGTGAAAAGAATATTCAGACAATTTTATAGGTTTCCCTAAAAAAGCTTGCATCATATATATACTATGTTTTCTCTTGTATAGTGCTCCTTCAAGTTGTATTGCGATAAGGATCGAAGCGGTTACCCCACAGCGACGCAGAAATCGAGCGATAGCGAAGATTCTTGCTTGTCATTGAAAATAAAATATTCAGCAAGTAGCGAGGAGTAAAAGCGAAGAGCCTGGGCAGTAGGCATCGCCAAAATCGCATGCTTATAAGTTATTTAGCAAGCCCTACAATAATATACAACATGACGAAAGAATTCCTATACACCTACTAACCCTTCAGATATTAAAAGCGCCCATACTTGCCCTTCCAAAAAAACTTCCCAACTGAGTGGTTGTGATGAGAGTGTCATATAGGATTGTCTGATTTGATCCATTGTAAGGGGTTTGTAATTAGGCTCTTTGTTAGCAGGTGTACTACAGGATAGGATGTGTATGATCCATTGTGCTAGTTCAGTACTAGTTTGCAACTGTAAGAGTTCCTTGGGTTGATAGAAATTGATTATAGCCTCCGAGTGATTATGTATAGATTCATGATTCAAATGTGTATCAGATACTATTGTCGAATTATAAGCATCCTCATTCGATTCATAGGCCATCTCCAGCTCCAAATAGCCGCCTAGCCATACAAACTTAGTCTGGCTGGTATAAGACGCTGTCTTATGTGAAATCAATGCCTGGGCGATAAATTGTGGGCTAATAGATGTCCTTGGAGTCTTAAAGTCAAACCAGTGATCCAGCGGTAAGTCAATACCGATGTTGTTCATATAATTAAAGAGCGATCGACTCAGCCCTGCACTGTAACGCTCGTGGTCAGCACCTGTAGGATCCTCGTGGTAAAGATCATTATGGGCAAAGCCCTTGAACTGGGGCCCTACTGCTTTAACTTGATAAGCATCGGGATTGAGCCCTACTGGACTATGGGCGGTCATGGCAAACTGATGCCAAAAACCGCTCTGAATCACTTCTGCTTCAAATAGCTGCCTAACCATTTCTAAGCTGTCGATGGTCTCTTGATCCGATTGTGTGGGGAATCCATACATCAGGTAGGCATGAACCATAACACCCGCTGATCCAAATGCCTCGGCTACTCTAGCCACTTGTGATACGGTAACACCTTTTTTCATGAGGGAAAGCAATCGGTCACTCGCTACTTCTAATCCACCACTTACAGCTATACAACCAGCAGTCTTTAGTAGCCTACAGAGATCCTCTGTAAATTTTTCTTCGAACCTTATATTTGTCCACCAGGAAATGGAGAGGTTACGCCTTAATATTTCTATGGCTAAATCCCGCATTAATGCTGGAGGTGCAGCCTCATCCACGAAATGAAATCCAGTTTCACCAGTTTGTGCTATAATAGCCTCTATACGATCTACTAAAAGAGGGGCTGTAATGGGTTCGTAGCGCTTTATATAATCAAGACTGATGTCGCAAAAGCTGCACTTGCCCCAGTAGCAGCCATGCGCAAGAGTGAGCTTATTCCAGCGGCCATCACTCCACAACCGATGCATGGGATTAGTAACCTCGATAACGGAGAGGTAATCGCTCAGTAATAGGTCGCTATAATCAGGGATGCCTACCGCTCGTTGAGGGATGTCCTTTTCTGCATAATTGTTAATAAATGTGACAACTCCATCTACTAATATAAAGCATCGCTTTAATTGGTCAATCGATTTATTGCCTTGTAAGTGTTCAATAAGGCTGAGCAGTGGTCGCTCCCCATCATCTAAACTCACGAAATCAAAATAATTGAAAACACGTGGATCGCTTAGACTTCTTAACTCCGTATTAGGATACCCACCTCCCAGTACGGTCTTAATGTGAGGATATCGCTTTTTTATATATTGAGCGATGCGAAAGCCGCTAACCAAATTGCCAGGAAATGGTACACTGACGCCTACAAGGTCGGGCATAAATTGCTCGATATGGCTATCCAGTTTTTGCCACAACAGTTCGGTTACAATGCTTGGCTGAAGATGCAACGCTGCTTCAATAGGTTCAAAATCAGAGGCTGCCCGACCCAGTCGCTCGGCATAGCGGCTAAAGCCAAAATCGGGATCTATGGTATGAACTATAAAGTCTCCTATGTCTTCCAGATAAAGTGTAGCGATATGGCGTGCCTGATCTTGTATCCCCATATTGCCAAAAGCCCAATCAGTATCCACCAACTGCTCGAATCGCTTCCCCTCAGGCAAAAAGGTACGATGACTTATTTTATGAGCCAGTGTGGGGTTGCGATGTTGTAAAAAATGAATCACGCTGTCAATGCTATTTTCATAGTGAGCCCTTAACATAAATGTCCGATAATGATCGGCATCTAACGAATAAGCGCCATGCTCCACTTCGTCAAATATCCTTTGAAGGCCTCGATTACTAAATAATGCAAGAATTACTTCCAACCCTAGGTCGGCTTGCCTACAAGGCACAGACATGGTATTCAAAAAGCCTTTTAGATAGCAGGTAGCTGGATAAGGCGTATTGAGCTGGGTAAATGGGGGTGTTAATAACAGTACACGAGGATTCACTGCTGTAAAAATAGGAGAACTTAGCAATTATAGCTAATTAATTGCTCATTGACTAATTAATCTTGCCACAGCTAAGACCCACTCTAAGGCATAAAACATAGATCGCTCAAAAAGCCAAATTGTAGAAAATGGTAATCTCTACATTAGAACTTGATAAAACTATGTAGGATAGGTAAACAATAACTGTTAGATAAATCCCAATGAAACAAAATGCGGCGTTTCACAAATGAAGCACACAGAAAATTTATTTTAAGTAGGGCTTGCTAAATAACTCATAATTATGCGATTATGGCGATGCCTGCGGCCCGGGCTCTACGCTATACTCCTC
>CAYZQX010000052.1:0-15305 GCA_964480615.1 uncultured Chitinophagales bacterium
ATTTCATATTTATGATGCAAGCTTTTTTGCTAAAAAGCAGAAATTATTGTGCATTACCTTGGCACTTGCATATTCCATAATCGTTTATTATAAAAGATATTGCAGTTATTTAGCGAGCCCTACATAGGGCTTGCTAAATAACTCATAATTATGTGATTATGGCGATGCCTGCGGCCCAGGTTACTTGCGACATTATAAAATTTTCTATTGGCAACAAGAATCTGCGCTTTCGCTTGATTTTTCGCTTTTACTCCTCGCTACTTGCTGAATAGTTTATTTTCAATGGCAAGCCAAAACCTGCGCATAGCTTGGTTTCTCGCTGTGGGGTAATTCTTGCGAATTTATTTTTACCATAGGTAGCAAGTATCTGCGCTTGCGCTTGATATGCTTCGATCCTTATCGCAAATACAACTTGATGGAGCAAAGTGTATGAGATGACATTTTATTATTATAATGCAAGCCTTTTTGCGAAAAAGTAGAAATTATTGTGCATTTCATTTGCACTTGCGTATTCTATAATCGTTTAGCATAAATGATTTCGGAGTTATTTAGCAAGCCCTAATTAAACGCCGTAATACCCTTATACAGCCTATAGTAATCAAAACATTCCGTAATGACTTAAAAAACTAAAATCATCAGGCTTAAAACTATTGTACATTATAGTTTAGCTTTTCATGAATCTCCTTAGCCAGTTCAATTGTTCTTTTACAACCAAATTTTTTGCCATATAATTCGCTTACCCACTTAATACCATTAAGGGCATTCGTGACAAAAATCTCCTCAGCAGCTAATAATAATTCCAAATTAGCGTGGGATTCACAATAAGCGATCTCATTATATTTAAGTCTATCTAATACATATTGGCGCATTACACCTGATACAGGTCCATCGCTTAGTGGAATTGTATATATCCTTTTATCCTTTATCCAAAACAGATTACTACAGTGAGATTCAATAAGATCTCCATTTGTATTATAAATCAATGACTCTTCGCAACCATTATTATATGCTGCCTTTGCGGCCAATACGTATATCAATGCATTTTTAGTTTTAAGGTTTGATAATAAATTAATTGGTTTTTGTATGTCTTCGTATAGGTGGAGTTTAATGCCCTCTTTATTAATTTTAAAATCTTGCCTATCCGTATTGCTAATATCTGCGATAATGTATGGCTCATTTTGTAGGGGTTTATAACCCATATCTATACTTGAGCTAGCCCTTAATAAGTGAATCCTTAATTTTGCATTAGCTATATTCTCCTGTAGTAATAATTTCTTAAGGTTTTCGAAAATAATATCAGGATCAATCGGATTATCGATGCCTAATATATTGGCTGAATGTATTAGCCTCTGATAGTGATAATCCCATAATGGAATGGTGTTCTTTTGTACTTTAATTGTTTCAAAGCATCCATCACCGTATAAGAAAGCACGATTCAGTGGTATAAGATCAAGCGACTCAGTGATAGGCCTAAAGCAAATTTCATTTTTTGATTGATGATTAGGTTTGTCGATCTTATATAGTGTAAATAATTTCATACAGTGATGATTACTGTTATCCTGTGGATATTAAATGCAGCAGGATAGACTGCTATACTATTGCATTAAGACTTTTGAATGAATTCACAATATTTGAGTTTGCTGCTTTGTCGTTTTAGCTATTGACTTATGTGGCACAATTAGCCTTGTTAATTTTAGCATGAAATTACCATCGAATATTAAAATAATAAGATCCTTAATATCAATATACTCCTATCAATTGTAATAAACCCTTGTGATTCCTTATTCAAGATGATCCACTATCATGATACAAGACTATAATTGCATTTCAGGCACATGATGTGGTACCACTAGTCTTCCTTCGGTCTTTTGCACAATCTCCTCTACTGTAACGCCTGGAGCACGTTCTAATAAAAGGAAACCCTCAGGTGTAATATCTAGAACGGCTATTTCCGTAACAATTTTTTTTATACATCTTAATCCTGTAAGTGGCAAAGTACATTCTTTCAATAGTTTTGATTCGCCTTCCTTATTCGTATGCATCATCGCCACGATAATATTTTCAGTGCCAGCTACAAGATCCATAGCTCCACCCATTCCCTTTACCATTTTTCCTGGAATTTTCCAATTAGCGATGTCGCCACGGTCATTAACTTCCATGGCACCCAGTACTGTTAGGTCAATATGCCCACCGCGTATCATTGAAAAGCTATAGGATGAATCAAAGAAACTCGCGCCTGGCAAATAGGTTACTGTCTGTTTTCCCGCATTGATTAAGTCCGCATCGACTTCCGATTCTATGGGAAATGGACCCATGCCAAGTAAGCCGTTTTCGGAATGTAACATGATATTAATCCCTTTGGGTATATAGTTAGCAACTAGGGTAGGTATGCCTATTCCCAGGTTTACATAATATCCATCTTTTAGCTCTTGGGCTATCCTTTTTGCAATTCCATGTTTATCTAATGCCATAACTACAACTATTTATTAGTCTCAAAAATAGTTGAATAATCTTTAATGTATAAATTGTCTGGTTGAATTTATATGTTTTTATAATATGCACTAGTAATTGTGTCTTGCCCTATGACTCAAAAATCAGTTTTTGTAGGGATGCTGATCCTTCGACTGAGGGGAGGGAATGGCCTAGGTTGGTTGTGAATTTATTTCAATTTTAATTATTAGCAAGCAATTTTGTTATTGAGTTAGTTAGTTCTGATCCCTAATAAAAATATTGAATAAATTTTTTACCCCTTATTCATCGAATGATTTTTCAAACTTTTTTTCTATAACAGGGTGCTGATTCGGGTACTCATTATTGGGATAGCGATTGTAGTGGATATCCTTTTAGGAGGCTTTGTGTGTGCAGGTTTTGCCTGTGGTATAAGTAAGAATAGGAACACTATTCCGCGTGAGGCTATGTACTGCTTAAGCCTCCTAAAAGATAGTAGCGGAAAGCGCGGGCCTGCTCCTGAGTGTGCGAAGGACAGGCATCCCCCTAAAATTGCTTTTCTTTATTGTTTTTGTGTAAATGGTTTTTTAAATATCAATAGCGCCACCCCTTATTTTTTTTTGTCTATCTATAGCTTTTCGATAATAGTAGGCAAAAAAAAAGCACTTAATAGCGGTATAGCTACTAGGTGCTTTTGATTATTTTTAATGCTGTGATCCTATTCGTGCTATTAGGAAGATAATTTTCTCAATAAGAGACCCATATCTGTTTTCTCGCGAATGATGTGATCCAATGCACTTATAGAAACTCTTTCTTGCTGCATTGTGTCTCGGTCGCGGATAGTCACTGTATCATCCTTGAGGGTATCGCCATCCACTGTAATACAGAAAGGCGTGCCGATGGCATCTTGACGGCGATAGCGACGTCCTATGGCGTCTTTCTCATCATACTGGCATAGATGACTGAACTTAATCTGATTAAAAATTGCTCTTGCCTTATCAGTAAGTTCGCTATCAGTTCTTACGAGTGGCAAAATAGCAGCCTTAATAGGTGCTAGGACAGGTGGCAAACTCAATACGGTGCGTGTGGTTGATTCTCCTTGAGCGTCCTTCACTTCTTCTTCTTTTAATGCATTACTCATAGTTGCTAAGAAAAGTCGATCAAGGCCCACAGAGGTTTCGACTACATAGGGCACATAACTTTCGTTGAGTTCTGGATCGAAATATTGCATTTTCTTACCTGATAATTCCTGATGAGCACCAAGATCGAAGCCAGTACGGGAATGGATGCCCTCCAGCTCTTTGAAGCCAAATGGGAATTGGAACTCTACATCCACTGCCGCATTAGCATAATGTGCCAGATTTTCATGGTCATGATACCTCAATTTCGCAGAAGGGAACAAGGTCTTGTGCCAGTTCATACGCGCTTCTTTCCAATATTCATAGTACTTCATCTCTTCACCCGGACGGAGGAAGAATTGCATTTCCATTTGTTCAAACTCGCGCATACGGAATATAAACTGACGAGCCACGATTTCATTTCTAAATGCCTTGCCAGTTTGTGCAATGCCAAATGGCAGTTTTTGTCTGGTAGTCTTTTGTACATTTAAGAAATTGACAAATATTCCTTGTGCGGTCTCAGGTCTCAGGTAGATTGTGGATGCGTCCTCAGCTACAGAACCCATTTGAGTGCTGAACATCAAATTGAATTGTCGAACCTCAGTCCAATCACGTGATCCCGATTCTGGGCATACAATTTCACATTCATCAATAATTGCTTTCAGTTCAGCCATATTTTTATCAGCCATGGCTTTTTGGAATCGATCGTTAACCGCATTGCGTTTTGTCAGGTACTCAACTACTCTAGGGTTAGTCTGGCGGTACATATCAGCATCGAATTTGTCGCCAAATCTTTCAGCTGCTTTATTGATCTCCTTGGCAACTTTTTCATCTATTTTTTCGATATACCCTTCAATAAGCTGATCGGCGCGATAACGTTTTTTTGATGTTTTATTATCCACCATTGGATCATTAAAAGCATCCACGTGCCCTGAAGCTTTCCAAGTTTTAGGGTGCATGAAAATTGCCGCATCAATTCCCACAATATTTTCATGCATTTGAACCATTGCTTTCCACCAGTACTGGCGAAGGTTGTTTTTTAATTCAGCACCATAAGGTCCATAATCATACACGGCACTTAATCCGTCGTATATTTCACTGGAAGGGAAAATATATCCATATTCTTTAGCGTGGGAAATGAGTTCCTTGAAAAAATCTGCTGCCTGAATAGCCATTTTCTATAATTTTTAAGGGCGCAAAGATAAGGAAAAGGAAAGGGATTTAGCCATAATTTCCTATATCAAAATGGGATGAAGCTTACAATGTGTTAGTGAGCTGGGTTTTTATTGCAGTGTCAATAACAATTCTCAGCTGAAATTATAGGTAATTTTAGGGTTGGATTTAGTTGTTACGGGTCATTTATACGTGGAATAATGTGATGTAATAATTTGCTGAAAATGCAAATTGCAAGGAATCAGCAGGTAGGTTTACAATGGATACAAGTAAAGTAAAAACAATTAACAAACTAAGTCAGGCAGGAAGTTCTGACAAGGATTAAGTGCTGAGTGTGTATGAGTGAATTTTTTAGGTGGAAATTGTGTTACACTATTATTCTTGCGTTTTAGTATTCGTTTAATTTGGGATAGCAATATTCGCATTTTTGAGGATTTCGCTTTCACATTGATTCTGAATATTTATTAAGGTATAAATTTTAATATTATAACCCATGTTATTGCTCAATATTTCGGCATTTTATAACCTATTTTTTCTATTTTTTTCGCTAGCCATTATGCTATGGATAATGTATGCCATGATAAATCATGACAAGGTTTCGACGCTCAATAGAAAATTTATTCTTGGACGCTGGCAGCTAAAGGGGAAGAATGAGTCAGGAGAAGAATGGCAATTTGAATACAGCTTTACCCCCACACAATTTACAATGCTAGGAGATCCGCATTATGAAGCGCAGGGGGAATATAAAGTTGTGAAAGAAATTGAAGGCCTATTAATCCTTCAGCTGACGAATACTACTGGGGATATAGAACCTGACAAGATGTTTCTGCATATAGGCGTACAGCGCAAATTACAAATCTTACTGATTGATGGGCGTGAATACAAGCGAATGAGCTAATAGATGCTATGAAAAATTGAACAGGTCAATTCAAATTTTTATAGGGCATACTATATTGACTGGCTCATTTGTGTTACCTATGAATCTTATTTCTTTTTCAAAAAGCAAGTTTTAATGACCAGCATTGTACCTTCCACCTTGCCTTCTATGGATTCTTCATCCCCATCTATAATTCTAATATTTTTTACTACAGTCCCACGTTTTATGTCACTCGCTAATCCTTTTACTTTTAAGGACTTCGTAACAATTACTGAATCACCAGCTACTAAAACATTTCCATTGCTATCCTTGACTTCTGACATAAGCTAATCAATTTATTAAGGTTAAATAATTCCGCAAATTTACAATTTTTGGCAATAGGTCTTGCGAGCTAAATTATTCAATAATTAGTTGAGTATAAAAATTTTAGATATTTTTGTAAGATTCTAAACCAAATTTAAAATATTTATGCAATTCAATTTTTTAATTCCGGCATTAGCTGCACTCATTCCCTTAGTTGTAGGATTTATCTGGTATAATCCAAAAGTTCTTGGTACAGCTTGGATGCAGGCAAGTGGAATGACTGAAGAGAAAGCTAAGAAATCCAATATGATGATCGTATTTGGACTAACTTATGTCTTTAGCTTTTTCGTTGCAGTTTTTTTAATGACAGCAACAATTCACCAATTTGGGTTATCTGGTTTAGCAGGAGGCGATATAGCTAGCTTACCAGAGGGGGACTTTAAAACTCATCTTACTGCACTCATCGAACTTTCCAAGGATCAATTTAGAGGATTTAAGCACGGTGCTTTGCACGGAGGATTATGTGCATTTATGTTTGTATTACCCGTATTAGGGATTAATGCTATGTTCGAGGGTCGTGGCTTTAAGTACATCGCCATTAATGTAGGTTATTGGTTTATTAGCTTAATGCTTATGGGTGGGGTAGTATGCGCGTACGCATAAATTATATCGCAACCATCAACTATATGGGGACTGTAATGGTCCCCTTTTTCTTTAGTGCCATATTATACTGTATAGGATGTAAAAATAGCCATAAAAATTCCCAGCTTAACACCGCTAACAATTTCGCATCAATGATGGCTCTAAAGGATAGCTTGACTGATTTTATAAAGCATGATCTCGGTCTATTACTTTCGGAAAACTACTATTGCAACTGGCAAGAAAATGGCAATTTCAACTATTACTTATATATTTCAAAAAAAGATACCATCGAAGCACCTAGTGGTTTTGGCACATATCGATTTTTAGGAACTGATACACTAAGATACTGTTCCATTATAGAATCATTTGATGAGGCTAATTATGATTTTCTATTATATAAAACTACTGGGACATCCGCTACAATGCTAAATGATCGACTACTTACCTTTAGACCCGAAGTGTTTAGCTTTATCCTATTACACGAGGCAATGCACGTTCACTTATATAAGACACAATTAGCTAATTCTCTGTTGTATGCTCAGCAAGAAGCCCTATGTGATATTACTGGAAACTATGGTACAGTGTTATTAGCCAAAAAATATCCAAGCTTGATTAATTATTCGGATGCGCTCAATCAATTGGACATCAATGAAGCTATAGATAGTCTTATCAATATTAGCATTGTGCAGGTCAATGAAAAGGAAAGTCAAGCATCCATACAAAATACTTATGATATGTGTTACTTGCAATTAAAGCCGCTTATAGATGTAATGGGTGATTTTCACAATGACCGATATAATTATAAAATCAACAATGCCTTCCTGCTAAGAAATAGCTTTTATACATCTGAATATTTTAATGAACTTGATAAATGCAAAGTAAATAATTCTCAAGTAAGTGAACTCAATAAACTTATTTCAATCATTCATTCTAATTTATAAATTCACATCCTTACTATTAAGCCTTGATAGTTCATACCCTCAAATCAATTCGTGACTACTTTAAGTATATAATAAATTAAGGAAATAAAAAAGCTAGCCATTTCATTCCTCTTTAGGACGAAACAACTAGCCTATATGATCAATCTATCAAACCTTTGGCGAGCTTCTATCGATGATTAATAAAAACTATTAATCATTCTATTAATATATAACAACTAAAATGCGATTCCAAGTTTTATGCCCATTTCCACTGGGAAATTTCTTTTTAATTTCAGTAATAAATCCTCTTCATTCACGGCTCCACTGTTATTCGTACGTTGATAGCCAGCTAATAAGTCGATGGCAAAGCGATCACTTCTTCCCAATAAAAATTGATAACCTCCTGCTATACCAAATCCATAATTAAACACATTGTGTGTGCCCGATTCGCCATTGACATCCAATCCTACTTGACCAGTTACTTCATCGATGGCCTCATCCACTAATGAGCTATAAGTACTCTTATTCCATCCTATTATTCCCTTACCTTGCATATAAAATCCCTTAGGGGCATGCTGACGAAAATAATAGCGACCAAAAGGTTCTGCCGTTATTCCAGGTGTATCACCTAGATAAAACTTTGCATTTGTACCCATCGAAAATCCACTCGGAAAGGCGTGCTCTAGTTTTATCTTTGGGCTTTTTAAAAATGGTGATATGGCAATTACATTAGCTCTCAACAATCCATTGTCAGCGGCCTTAGCATTAGATCTCGACTTATTGACTTTTTTGTTCTTAAGCTTAGCTTCATTGTATTCCTTAGGAGTCATTTTCTTTTGAGCACTTATAGTCTGATTGTTAAAAATCAAGATCATACTCATCATCATTAATGCTAAAAATTTAATCGCTTTCATGGTTATTGTTTTAATGAATCTAAGAGTTAAAAAAATAAATATCGTTTAAAATAATAAATAAAAAATATATTTTCTATCTTTGTTAAACCATTTATTTTTAACCCCAAAACAAGTTACTTTTATGAGGAAAATTTTATTGTGCGCATTTTCATTTTTTGTACTTTTTGCATCTAACCTGAAAGCTCAGGAATCTTTTGGGCAAGGGACATTTGCCCTCAACTTAGGCGTAGGAATAAGTGCCTGGTCTTGGGCCTATAATGGCGCAGGTTTTTCACCTGCCTGGAGTTTGTCAGGTGATTATGGTATCAAAGAAGATCTAGGTCCTGGCACCTTAGGTGTGGGTGGCTTGATCGGATTTCACTCTGCAGGCTACAAAGACGATGATTATAAGTATCGCTGGACGAACATCACATTTGGCCCACAAGTAACTTATCATCCCTATTTTGCACAAACTGAAAAACTAGATGCTTATGTAGCACTCGGTTTATTAGCTAGAATGTATTCCTATAATACAAATATTGATGGGATAGATGGCATAAGTAATTTCTTTATACGGGCTTCATTCAGGGTTGGTGCTCGCTATTATTTTACTGAAAAAATCGGTGTATTTTGTGAGGTGGGTTATGGCGCTTCCTATTTTACCGCAGGATTAGCCATTAAGTTCTAATTTCAGCCATTAGGAGCTCATACAGCTCGGGATAATTAATTAAGTATATAATATAATAAGGGCCTTACGCTAAGTCGTAAGGCCTTTTTTATTAGCCCTTGATGTTGTACTAATGGAAAGGAACTATTTTTGCGCGAATTTTATTTATGAAACATAATTTTACCGCAGGCCCAGCTGTTTTTCCTAAGGAAGTATTAGAAGAACTATCGACTGGCATTATAAATTTTGAAGGCACAGAATTGTCCATACTTGAAGTTTCGCATCGTGGCAAGGAATTTCAATCAGTATTAGAAGGCAGTTTTTCATTATTAAGCGATATACTGGGCTATAACTCTGACTACCAGCCTTTATTTTTATATGGAGGAGCTACAGTAATGTTTTCACTACTACCCATGAATCTACTTTATGGCGGAGCCAAAGCAGGGTTCATTAATTCTGGTGTATGGTCACAGAAAGCCATAAAGGCAGCTAAGTATTACGGCAATGTGGAAGTATTAGCTAGTTCTGAAAAAGATAATTTTAGCTATATAGCAAAAGATTATGTAGAGCCTGATGACTTAAAATATTTTCATATTACATCGAACAACACGATCTATGGTTCTCAATGGGCTAACTATCCCCGTACCAAATCCCCTTTAGTGGTCGATATGTCATCCGATATATTGAGTAGAACATTTGATGTCAATAATTTCGGTTGTATATATGCTGCTGCACAAAAAAATCTTGGGCCGGCGGGCACTACACTGGTAATTATTCATAAAGATTTACTTGCACAATGTGATAAAAATATTCCCGAAATTTTTTCATTACAAAAAAACATTGACAATGGTTCATTGCTCAATACCCCTCCTGTGTTTTCAATATATGGATGTTATGCAACCTTAAAATGGATAAAAAAGAATGGGCTAGAAAATATTGAAAATGCTAATAGGGCAAAGGCCTCCCTTTTCTATAATGAATTAGATCGCAACCAAGGCTTTAGAGGGGTAATAACTGCTAAAGAAGATAGATCCATGATGAACGCAACATTCCAAGCCACAAGTACTGAGGTAGAAACTCGTTTCAACCAACTTTGTAAAGCAAACGGGATTGTGGGTATCGAAGGTCATAGGCTTGCTGGTGGTTATAGAGCATCGATGTATAATGCATTGCCTATTGATTCCGTGAAGCTGCTCGTGGAATTGATGAAAGATGCTGAACAAGCATTATAAGATTCGCTCTGCTAGCTAATGGGCATATAAGTACAAGTGATTTTATTATTCCACATTGCTTTATTAATAGCAATTTTTTATAAAATAAATCCAATACTTACTGGGGATGCCTGTCTCTTTGCATATTCAAGGATAGGCGACTTGCCATATCACGAATACAACTTGAAGGAGCATTGTGTAAGAGCCGATATTTCATATTTATGATGCAAGCTTTTTTATTAAAACACAACCATTTTTGTGCATTTCATTTGCACCTACAAATTCTATAATCCTTTATAATAAAAGATTTCAGAGTAATTGAGCTTGCCCTAATTGGATATGTCCTAAGATTAACTGTTATTCTAGCATCAGGTTGTATTCGCGATAAGGATTGAAAGGGTTTAGTACAGGGCTGGCTGGCTTTCAGCAGGTATGGGTGGGTGGGAGTGGTTAATTAGGCCGAAAGCCAGTCAGCCCTGTACCGGAGCGATAGCGCAGCCCTGCAAAGCCTGGGCCGGAGGCATCGCCATAATTCCAAGTTTTGGTAATATATATTTAGTTGTTTTAGAGACCTAAACAAACAAATTTTCCCTTGATAAATTGTGTAGGCAATCCAATGATAAGTGCTGCTTTTATCTTGCTGGATTAGCTAGCTTTTCATTTTTTTACATTAAGCTTATAATTTTTTTACGATCCTAACCTACTGTAAATTATCTTTACCAACTTATTTATATTTTGCCCCTCCACAATAGGTGGTGTATATTGTAATTTTAACAAAATCACTGATTGAATCTCACAAAACCATTTGAAGGTATTCCAAAAGGAATATGGCTACTAGCTGGCATTAATTTTATTAATAGAGTAGGTGGTATGATCATGTGTTTTCTATCACTTTATATCACACAATCTTTAGGCTACGGGATTAAGGAGGCGGGTTATGCTATGGCCATCTATGGGGTAGGGGCTATAGCAGGGCAATATATAGGAGGCCGCCTTACTGACAAGTTAGGGTTTCATACCGTGCAGCTTGCTTCGCTTATAAGTACTGGGGTCTTTATTCTAGCTGTCTTGCAGGTTAAGGAATTTTACACCTTGTGTACATTGCTTTTTATCTTAAACATGGTAAGTGAGGCATTTAGGCCAGCTAATTCAGTTGCTATTAGTGTAAATAGCAATACTGAAATTAGAACAAAGTCATTTAGTCTTATGCGCATGTCATTCAATCTGGCAATTACATTAGCACTTACTATCGGTGGATTGCTTATTATGATGGACTGGTCATTTATTTTTTGGGTGGATGCAATTACTTGTTTTATAGCAGCTATAGCTTTATACTTTTTCTTGCCCGTAGCCTATCGGCACTCACCAAAAAATCGAACTCAGGAAGCTAATGATGACAATCCGAATTTTTCTATTTTTCAGGACAAGGAGTATTTATTATTCACTTTCATTACATTTTTAGGAGCGCTGAGTTTTATGCAAATTGTGTGGACAGTGCCTCAATTTTTCAAAACAATTCACCACTGGAATGAGTTCTATATTGGATGTATTTCGGCGGTCAATGGCTTTGTAGTTATGCTTACTGAGATGGCAATCGTACATAGAATAGAAAATAGGTTACAGCCTGTAAAGATTATAAAAATCGGACTTTTTATTTATGCCTTTAGCTATATATTATTAATGATACCAGCACCTTTTCACTTGATAGGTGCGATATTATATATGGTATTTATTTCATTTGGTGAGATATTTGTAATGCCATTTAGCATCACATGGGCTACATTAAGAGCACCTAAAAACAAGGAAGGAAAGTATATGAGTGCCTATGGTATGGCTTATGCCATAGCCCATATAATAGCACCCCTTATGGGTACCCAAATTATTTATTATTTAGGGTACAACGCCCTTTGGATTTCTATCGTGGCAATTTCGGTGGTGGCTGCATTATTGAACAATTTATTGCCTTCCATCAAAGCCAATCCTATCGCCTAGCTTCTGTCGTGCTACTGAATAGCTTTGAATATTAACAAAACATGGATGACTACTTAGTAATTAGAAGATATAGGGCGTATATTCGGTCTGTTTTTGCAATTTATAGCCCTATATTCTGAATGTTAATGCACTTTTAACATAGTTAAGATTTATTTAGTTTGGTAAGAATTGCTATTTTTACCCAAATTAGCAAGATCGATTATCAATGAAAATTCAATATTTAATATTGTTTCTTTTATGTAACTGGATTTCGGGTCAAAATTCTACAAGTTTTGAGGATTTTTATTCGCAAAAAGCCATTGCAGCAAAAGACCAAGGTGATTATAATGCTGCCATAGAACATTATTATAAAATCTTAGATCAGTATCCTGACAAGGAAGATTATTTATATGAGATAGCCATGTGCTATTATCGTCAAGAAAATTATAGCAAGGCTATAGAATTAGGTGAAAGGCTGATTAGTAATAATCCCAATGTTTTTAAATATTACCGATTACTCGGAAATAGTTATGATTTATCTGGAGATAGCAGTACAAGTATTTCAATACTTTTGCGCGGATGTGAAAAATTCCCTACTGAAGGAGATCTATATTTAGATCTCGGCATCATACAGATGATAAAATACAATTACGATTCCGCCCTTGAGTATTGGGAGTCAGGGATAAGAGCTGAGCCCACACTTTCAGATAATTATTATTGGGCCGCCACCACCTACCTAAAAACCAATGAAAAATTTTGGGCTTTCTTCTATGGCGAAATTTTCCTTAATATGGAAAAAGGTACTGCCCGATTCAATGAAGTCAGTAAATCTCTCTACCAAGGTTATATAGATGAAATATACAATAATGGTGGCAATTATGAAATATATTTAGCTCGCCCTGACAACAATAAAGTGAAGCGGGCATGGACAATAACCAAAGAGCTGATGATAAAAAATGGCTTGTACAATCCTACTGTAGGTTTGAATTTTGATGGCAAGCCCCGATACATGGAAGCGATAGATTTTGTAAGAAAAAATTTTGTGGACTTGTGGATGCAAATGTATGGACATGAGTTGAATATTGACATTATAAAGCGTCAGGCTTATATCATACAAGCTGGTTACTCTGATAGCTATACCCATTGGTTATTCATAAATGGTAACCCTGACTATTTCTTACAATGGCAGCAACTCAACTACAATAAATATATGGATTTTATTGAATGGTTCGTAGGAAATACATATTCCCCATCTCCATCCAATTATTTTAGCAGGCTAGATTTTTTTGATTAATATTGTAACCCAATTGATTGAATTAATAATTGGTTACTCGCTTAAGGGAATAATTGACTGGTCAGTAATTACTATTATTGAGATTGCCTAGTTTTTTGACAAGGGCTGATATTTTGAAATGATGTTATCACCCTATAATCCATAATGGCCTTATAAATTCAAGAGATTGATCAATCTTAACATCATATCATTATTGTGTATTATTAGCTATTTTAATTTTATGAAACAGTATAAATTGACTCTTGTCATTATCCTTTTTGCTAGCTTATTATTTTCCTGTAACCGTGGTCAAAAAAACAGCACTGACCCAGTACAAGACAACCTAATTAAAGCCACTAGTAGTCAATTAGAACAAGGCAAAATGCTTTTTAATACCAATTGCTTAATATGTCATAGGATGGATAGAGATATGGTAGGGCCAGCACTCAAAGGCGTAAGCAACAGGTATAGTAAAGAATGGCTCTACGCATTTATCCGCAACTCACAAGAAATGATTGCAAATGGTGATTCTATCGCAGTGGAGCGATACAAATTGTATAATAATTCTGTGATGACCAGTTTCCCTTCACTGAAAGATGAAGAGATAGATGCTATCTTGAAATATATTAATTAGAGCTTACACCACCACACAAAATTATTCGATTATGGCGATGCCTTACAGGCCCGGGCTCATATCTTTGCATTTTAATTGTTTAACCATAGGATGATCAAGCAGGGTTGGAAATTGTGCTCCGGGCTCATATCTTTGCATTTTAATTGTTTAACCATAGGATGATCAAGCAGGGTTGGAAATTGTGCTCCGGGCTTAGTACATTTTTGATACTGTTGGATAGGCTAATCCTCCCTGTTTTTATTGTTAGGCTTGAATTAGTACCTTGGCACTATTTCCTGTATTTAGATGCCGTATTTATGAGCGAAGGCAATGATAATAATCGGTCTCCTAATAAATTTTTTAGTATGATTTTAAAAATTGGAATCGGGCTGGACATCTCCAGTAAAAAAATTTCTATTGTTGCTAGCAAAATAGATGATAGACAAAAAGTAACAATCATTTCCTCAGGGGAATTTCAAAATTCTGCCACTGGAATTGATAATTTAGAAAAGTGGATACGACAAAAAACCTTAAAAATTATTCCTGGACTGCAATTATCTGATATCTCAATTTGCCTAGAAGCTACTGGAGTATATCACGAAAATGCAGCCTATTTTTTAAAGGATAAAGGATATAGGGTCAGCGTTGTCAACCCAACTGTAGCTAAATATTATTTAAAAGGCTGTAGTATAAATACAAAGAATGATAATGTGGATGCGAAAGGTCTTGCTCGGATGGCTTGCGAAAAGTCATTAGATGTATGGAATCCGATCAGTATCAATATTATTGGCCTTAGGGATTTAACCCGCCATTATCAAGCTCTACAAGAGCAAATAACGGTGAACAAAAATATGCTACATGCCACTAATAATGGGGCTTTTGAGAGTACACTCATTATAAGGCAGTTAAATGAAACTATTCAACTCCTTACAAAACTAAGTGCAGAAATAGTTAGCAAAACTAAAGCAATAATAAAAGATGATAAGGAAATTCAGGAGAAGGTCCAAGCTTTAACAAAAATAGAAGGTGTGGGCTTAAAAGTTGCAACTACCATATTGGCAGAAACTGGGGGTTTTAGATCATTTAATAATCACAAACAAGTTGTAAGTTTCTCAGGACTAGATGTGGTAGAAAATCAATCAGGAAAACATATTGGAAAAACAAAAATATCCAAAAAAGGGAATGCTAGAATTCGA
>CAYZQX010000053.1:0-4908 GCA_964480615.1 uncultured Chitinophagales bacterium
TGATCAAAGAGTTTAGCCAGAACTTAGAAAAATGTGGAGATCAAATAAATTTAAGCAGCGAAAACTTAAAAAATATTTCTGAAAATTTTGAAGAACTGATGCAAAAATTTTCAAAGGAAATGGAAATACAGATGCGTGAACTGGATAAGACTGGAAATAAAGAATCAAAGGTCAAAGTGTTGTAGTCTTTTTATTTTTGGGGATTTTGTTTTCTGTCTAGGATGAGACATCTAGTTCTTTCCGTACAATGTATTTATGACCACAGTGTAGTGGTTCATTAAGGCAAGATTCTAATTGATTCAAAAACATTGAATTGAATGTTCAATGTATTTATAGGAATTACCATTATACAATATAATGAAGTATAGATGGCAATATGCTTGCTTGCTACCTATGATCATTTTTCTTGATAAAGTTATTTGTATTTAAGTATTAACTAGTTGTACATTTCACTGTTAGCCTAGAGTTATCGAGCTCTATGAGTTGTCTTGATGTATTAGCGATAGGGATACGAAAGGTTTAGTCTTTTTCGCTGATTCCTTATAGTACAGAGTTTGATAGGTAGGCTATAGTTATTTTAGTATGATTAAATATGAAATAGAAAGAAAGGCCTCAGTGAAAAAGACCTCAAAAAAATCGAGCTTGCGAAGATTCTTGCGGCCATTGAAAAAAAATAAATGCCAGTAAGTGAAGCCTGGAGCAGCCCGGGCCTGTAAGGCATCGCCATCAAATCATAATTTTGAGTTATTGAACTAGCCTTAGTTATGTATTATTGTCAAGACCACCTAAGTTGTTTTACAATATAAATCAATGATCAAAACTTAATAATAAGCTCTTAAATATTCCCCATTAAAAACAAATCGAGGTCAGTGTATTTTATGCTAAATCGATTAGAAAGATGGCTATTAGTAAGTGCTCCTTTATACATATATACACCATTTCGTGTCCCTGCGCTGTGCCAAAATAATTTTTCAAATCCACCTTGCTTATGTGCTTTGAGCAGCAGGGGTGTGAGGATATTGCTATAAGCTTGTGAGCCTGTTTTAGCTACACGCGATGCAATGTTTGGTACACAATAATGGATCACACCATACTTCTCAAATGTGGGGTTATCGTGTGTGGTCACTTCAGAGGTAGCAAAACAGCCACCTTGATCTATAGAAACATCTAATATAACTGCGCCTTTCTTCATATTGCTTACCATCTCCTCTGTTACGATCAATGGTGTTCTTCCTCTGCCACTATGTATAGCGCCGATGGCCACATCACAACTGGCTAGTTCGCGCGATAAAGTATCGGGATTAAGGACGGAGGTATATACCCTATGCGAAAGGTGGTTTTGTAATCGCATAAGCTTGTATATGTCATTGTCAAATACTCTGATCTCTGCCCCAAGTCCTAATGCGGCCCTAGTGGCATTTTCACCTACGATGCCGGCACCTAATATCACAATTTTTGCGGGTGGCACACCGCTTACGCCACCTAGTAATATCCCCAATCCCTTATTTACATTGCTTAAAAATTCTGAGGCTATGAGTATCGCCGCACTTCCTGCTATCTCACTCGTAGCACGGACCACTGGATAAGAACCACTATCATCTTTTAAGTATTCGTAGGCGATAGCGCTGACTTTTTTGTTCATAATCTGCCTTAAGTAAGACTCTGATAGAGTGGGCAGGTGTAGGGTGGAGAATAGTATTTGATTGGGTCGCAAATAACTGATTTCCTCACTTGTGAGTGGCGCTAATTTAATAATTATATCCGCGCTAAAAACCTTTTGGCGGTCATATACAATTTCTGCTCCCGCCTCCGAATATTCCTGATCACTGTAATGGGCACCCACACCAGCCTTGTTTTCTACTAACACCCTATGTCCATTGTTTACAAGTATAGCGACTGAGTCAGGGGTGAGGGCGATCCTGTTTTCCTGGAAACTGCTTTCCTTGGGCAAGCTGATATACAATTGTTGATTTTGATAAGGCTTATCCACCATTTCCATTTGGGTACTCAGACCTAGATCTATAAGGGTTTTTATATTACTTTCCACAAGCTTATTTTTTTTCTAATGTGATGGTTCTTGATTGATCATTATTGATGTGAATCTTCAAGGTATAATATTGATCCAGCAAAGGTATCGCTATTTCAGGCCATTCTATAAAACAATAATTGCCAGAATCGATGTATTCATAAAATCCGAGATCCAGTAGCTCAGCAGTATTTTTTATCCTGTATAAATCAAGATGATAGATAAGTCCTGCATCATATTTATATTCGTTAATAATTGCAAAACTGGGACTCGAACAAGCATCTATCACACCCAGATTTTTACATATATTTTTTATTAGCGTGGTCTTGCCAGCACCTACGATTCCATAAAAAAGGAAGACTTTACTATCCTTTCCTTTTTCTAATAACTCAATCGAAGCCTCATCTATCTGTTCGAGGCTAAAGGTCTTTTGCCATTTTTCCATTGCGGGAGTAAATATAATTATTCTTTAATTTTTTTTTATTAATTAAATTGATTTTTATCATTAGTGCTTCAATTTTAGGTTATGGGTGGGAACGATTGATTTAATTAATCCAAAAAATAATCTGGGCGAATCCCTGCTGGTTCGCTAGGCTCACCAGCAGGGTCGGGCTATTACAGGCTGCGCTTCGCTCCGGTATGTGAAAAGGGCTAACAGCCACATACAGCCGCCCATTTCACACACTAAACCTTTCATATCCCTTTCGCAATAGGCTTGCACAAGCCCCACAGGAGCACTGAGACGCTACAGGTAAATACCAAGTGAGGCGCGGTTTACATGGCCAATTTTGTGTTTTCAAAAAACTGGCTATAAAAGGGAATTAATCATCAAATATGGTTTACCAACCTAGGTAATTTTACGTGATAAAAACTCTTGTCAACGAAACATTTTTGTTGTCGGATTTTTCTATTTTGTTTCATTTTTAGGCTGTTTTTGCCTAATCTTTTTTTAAAATTCAATTTTTTTTAAGCAAAAGCAAAAAATTGGGTAAAATTACCTAGAAATTAACTATTCTTTTGAAAATCAATAGAAAACGCATAGAATTAATTTGCAATTGTAGTTTATTGTGGACGAAAATTTATGAAAAATTACAGTATTTCTAAGAATGTAAATAAATATTTATAATTGATTTCGCGTTCGTGATGAATGTGAAGAATAATTGCCTATTTTTGTATTCAGTTGTCTGATTTAATTATCAATTTGTTGAGTTTTTATAAAGATAGTTGATCGGCAAGGGGAGGGGAAAATCAAATTTGAAACCTGTATGTCCATCATTTTGGACGGTTCAGGCATTTATTGAATGAATTGAATTTAAACCCAATATATCAAGTTATGAAAATGAACCTATCCCCCAATTTTTTATTTTCGCCTCCTATTTTTGGCGGAAATTGGAGCATTAAGCTCAGCAATGAAAGGCAAAACAGATTATGGATTTTGCTATTGTGTATGACCCTTTTCCCCTTACATTTTTTAGTGGCTCAAAATGATACTCCATGCGAATGTGCAGTACGGTGGGCTGATGGTGCTGGCTGGACCACTAATCTTGATGATCACCCCGATGGAGTGAATGATGACAATAATAATCATACATTGCCGCTTGGAATTATTAAATGTGCAGAATCCGCTGAAACATTACCTAATTTTCAAACAGGGACTACTACGAACAATTGTATTTATAATTCAGCACTCTTAGAAATTTCTCCAGTCGATTGTGTAGGAGTTGATTATACTGCACCACAAGATGGTCAAAAAGTAATATGGTTGCAGTTTGATGTTCGGCCTTATGCAGGTTCTTATGAATACCAAGTGGTAAGCAATGATGGACTAGCTTGGGCATTGTTTTATTCCACTGAGCCTACTAATTATGTAAATTCTAATTCATTAGCTGGCAATTGCGATGAGTTGGTTTATTATGGTTGTGGAAATGATATTCCTGGTGGTTGGGAAAATCAACCATTTGTCACGCCTTATTTCTCACAACCTACTAACTACTATCTTGCTGTTTGGAAATTGCAACCATCAGAACTGGACGAAGATTTCAATTTTAACTTTAAAGCACGTTACGGCTGTGGTGATTCTGATGTTGTGGTGTGCAACTTAGAGGTGAGTGATCCCACTACTACTTGTAATGATGATGGAACTTACACACTTTCCATTCCCATTAGTGGCTCTAATGGAACTTATCAAGCCACTGATAATATTATTGGAAACACATCTAATCTGCTTACTTTGTCGAATCTAGGCGAAGGAGGCCTACTTAGCGGAACGCTTACACTAACTTATGATCAAGGAGTAGATTACAATGTGAATATTGTCGAAGTTTCCGATCCCGCCATACCAGTTAATTCTAATGAATGTACAGGATATGTTTCTGGCACTGCACCACAATGTTGTAGTTTTTCTGCTGAGTGTATTTCTAATATTGATATCACATCCTCATATGGCTGTACAATCAGTGCCTTGCCTGATCCAGCTACGGATTACACCGGCATATTTACGGGTGTTACTGAGAATCCTTGTGGGAATCTTGTGCTTACTTATAGTGATGATAACACAGGTACATTATGCCCTGCTGGTATTACTGTAACAAGAACCTATACTTTATTCGATGATATTGATGGTGATGGAGCCTATGATCTCGGCGAAGCCAATACAACTTGTACTCGAACCTACTTAATAACTGATAATGAAGATCCTTCCATCAATTGTCCTGATGACTTAGTATTGGAATGTGATGGATATTATGGAGCTCAAATTAGTGCTTGGTTAGCAACAGTTACTGCAACCGATGGATGTGATGGCAGCCCTACAGTGACACACGATTATACAGGCGGAACGCCAGCACTTAGTTGTGATTTGTCAGCAGGATTAACTGTCACCT
>CAYZQX010000053.1:5008-15274 GCA_964480615.1 uncultured Chitinophagales bacterium
ATGGAGATCAAATTAGTGCTTGGTTAGCAACAGCTACTGCAACCGATGGATGTGACGGCAGCCCTACAGTGACCCACGATTATACAGGGGGGACGCCAGCGCTTAGTTGTAATTTGTCAGCAGGGCTAACGGTCACCTTTACAGCTACGGATGACTGCGGCAATACAGCTACTTGTACAAGTACCATATTTATTGATGACACTCAATCACCAAGTATCTCTTGTCCTGCTAATTTGGTATTAGAATGCGATGGAGATTATACAGATGAGATAAATGATTGGATAGGAAGCGCAACTGCTACGGATGCTTGTGCTGGATCACTAGCAGTTACTAATGATTACGTAGCTGGTTCATTACCTTCACTTAGTTGTGATCAAAGCTCAGGTCTAACAGTTAACTTTACTACTTGTGATGCATGTGGAAATACAGCAAGCTGTACAGTATTGATAATATTGGTTGACACACAAGCACCTACAATCTCATGTCCAAGTGATTTAGAAATAGAATGTGGCAGTAGCCTTGATATTTTATCAAATGAAGCACTAAGCAATTGGCTAAATATTGCGACTTGGAGCGATGACTGCGGTAGCACAACTATAACCAATAATTATTCACCTTCTAACTTTAGTGATTTATGTGGCAATACGGGTAGTCAAACAGTGACCTTCACTGCAACCGATGCCTGTGGCAATACTGATAATTGCACTGCTGTTATTAGCATTGTTGATAATACAGCGCCAACCCTATCAGCTACTCCACCTAATATAACCTTGACCTGCGGAGGTAGTTTACCTGCTGTACCTACTATTACTGCTAGTGATACTTGCGAGGATGGTATTGAGGTAGATTATACTACTACTAGCAATTATGATTGTGTTACAGGTACTAGAACAACTACACGCACATGGTCAGCCACTGATTGTTCTGGAAATTCTACCAGTCATACACAAACTATTACTAAGACTTGTCCTTTAAGTTTATCAGTTGAAAAAACCTGTGCAGTATATTTTGGCAATAGTACAACTGCGACAATTACTGTGGCAGGTGGTGATCCAGACTCTGCTTGGACTGGCAATGGCATAATAGGTGCTACAAGTGGAATGTCAATCGAAGTTTCAATTCCACCTGGACTTACTTATTCCTACACGGTAACCGATGGCAATGGATGTACAAAGTCAATTAGTGTGGTTGCTTGTTACCAAAGCTGTCCAGACTATAGAACCTATACACCAGGAGGATGGGGTAGTGCTCCTTCGGGTAATAACCCAGGCGCTTACTTAGCTACAAATTTTGCTAGTTGCTTTCCTAATGGTCTTACAGTGGGTTGTTCATCACCTAAGTATAGCCTAAAGCTAACTTCAGCGGCAGAGGTGGATGCATTCTTGCCTTCTTCAGGTTCTCCAAAAGCACTTGCAAAAAATTGGGTGAATCCTAAAAATTTGCTAAAAAATACATTTGCAAGTCACGTTGTCACATTAACTCTTAATGTACAATTTGATCTTTGTGATCCCAATTTTGCATCTTCTGATACACCATTGAGTTGTCTCGTGCTTTCATCGGGAATGCTTGCTGGATTTACTGTCAATGAGGTCTTAAACATTGCCAATCAAGTCTTAGGAGGTTGTTATGTCGTTTCAGCACCTGATTACCCAGCTATTACACCTGCTCAATTAACTACTATTATAACCAGTATCAATCAAGCTTATGACAATGGTATCGCTAATGGCACTTACTTGTTATGCAATGAGGATGCTGATTGCTTAACACCTGGTAAATTAGATCAATATACCAATAATGAGTTGAATGAGATTATCAATGTAAATGTATTCCCTAATCCTATAGAGCATAACCTCATAGAATTGTATTATGTACTTAAATCTAAATCCGATTTATCTATTGAGTTGTATGACATAGCTGGAAAATGGATTGCAGAACTAGAGCATAAAGTTAATCAAGAACCTAGTACCTATTATGTAAGTTATAATACTGCTCATTTACCACAAGGAATTTATTTTTATAGGATAAATACCGAATATGGATTTGTAAGTGGAAAGATTGTGAAGCAATAGTTTTAATTATTATTTTCAATAAATTATTGTAATGATTAGCCCTATCAAGAAGTTGGTAGGGCTTTTTTATTTTTTGGGTGCGTTCTAACTTATAAATCTCTTTATTTAATGGGAAAAAAATTAGTCTTCTATAATATAAACACCTAGTACTGCCAAGACATGTAAACTAGCATTTGCCCATTAATTAAAAAATAGGACGATAATTGCAAGTAATACCCCTTTAGCATAAATTTATAGTGCTGCTAGAAGGAAGGAATTATTTTCTTCATCCTAGCGCATTAATGTATTCGCGATAGGGATGCGGAATGGTTTAGTCTTATACGCTGACTCCCTTAACTTTTGTGTTTGATAATGAAATTGCTATTGTACTGGCAAGGGTTATTTAATAATTTCCCTAGGAGGGAGTCAGCGGATAAGACCGGAACGTAGTGGAGCCTGGAGCAGCCCGGGCCTTTAGGCATCGCCATAATCACTTTGAATTGAATGATGGATCTAACTTTAATTGTATAAAACATCTATTTGTAATTTTGTCCATTTTAATAGAATTAGTCAGTTGAATATATCAATAAAGTTAGTAGTAGGATGGCGGGTGATTGAGAATCCCTTTGCTCTAGCGAATGTTAAATAAATTGGAAGTTTTAATGTTCCAACTGATGCGGATAAAATATTTTATTAGTGGTTTTAAAAAAATGAAATATTTTTACCTGTCAATATTAGGAGATTAATAAATCTCAATATAGATTAGTAGCTAGTCTACAATAACAAAAAATTAAAGAATCAAGATGCCAATAAAAAAGATTGGGGTATTTACGAGTGGGGGTGATAGCCCGGGTATGAATGCCTGTATAAGGGCAGTTGTCCGAACGGCTATATACAACAATAAGGAAGTATATGGAATTTATAGAGGCTATCAGGGCATGATAGAGGGCGAGATAGAACCTATGCAAGTGCGTTCGGTGAGTAATATTATACATCGCGGCGGAACCATTCTCAAGACTGCTAGGAGTGAGGCTTTTAGAACCATGGAGGGAATGGAAATGGCCTATCAAAACTTGTTAAAACACGAGATTAGTGCTTTAGTAGCGATAGGTGGGGATGGTACATTTAGAGGGGCGCACGAATTTTTTAAACATTATAATATACCGATAATCGGTATCCCAGGTACTATCGACAATGATATTAGTGGATGTGATTATACACTAGGCTTCGATACTGCACTCAATACGGTGGTAAATGCGATTGACAATATTAGGGATACAGCGAACTCGCACAACCGATTATTCTTTATTGAAGTGATGGGTCGAGATACAGGCTATATTGCACTTCACAGTGCGCTTGCTGGAGGCGCTGAAGCAGTATTAGTTCCTGAAAAAATGATCACGGTCGAAGGGCTCATCGAGATATTAGAAGGAGGTGCTAAGAATCTAAAGTCCAGCAGCCTCGTCATCGTATCGGAAGGTAATCCTACAGGTGGGGCTTATGAAGTGGCTCAGAAAGTAAAAGAAAAGTTTTCGCACTATGATACGAAGGTCACTGTACTAGGACACTTACAGCGCGGCGGAAGCCCTACAGTAAGCGACCGCATCCTAGCCAGTCAGCTTGGTGTGGCCGCCGTGGAAGCATTATTAGAAGGATTAAGAGACCTTATGGTGGGCATGCGCGGGCAATCAATTACCTATGTGCCCCTAGCCGAAACTTCAAAAATTGAAAAAGGACTATCCAATGAACTGATGCGGATACTAAAAATATTATCCATCTAATGGCTTTTTTCAAGCTTCACTAGGTGGTTACTGGGAACACAAAGAAATTGTTATTTTGGTATTTATTTGGTTTTCAATAGCTTGAAAAAAATAAAATATTGGCTATAAAGTAGATGGAGTATTCCGTGCATAGCCATGATCATTAGGAGAGAGACAGCGACTTAATAGGGGATAGAGCACGAGTATAGTATAGATTTTACATATTATAAAATGATGCATATTTTCTTTTTAGGGTGTACTCATATTTTATTTGTAACTTTATGCTCCTAATAACAAGATTCAGTCATGAAGTGGGTAATTCGTCTTTTGCTTTTCATTTTAGTCATTGCCGCTGCGCTTTTTGTGGTCAGCTTATTTATTCCAGGTACCATAAAATCATCGAGCACCGCCACGATTGATGCGCCTAGTCCTATTGTTTTTTCACAACTGAACGAACTAAAAAAATGGGAGGAATGGGATGCATGGCATAAGTTGGATCCAGATGCAAAAATGGATTATTCAATCCCCTCATCAGGTAAGGGGGCCTGGTATTCCTGGGATGGTTCTAAGTTAGGTACTGGCAAAGTTACAATTACTGATGCGAACCCAGGAAAATCATTGGGTTATGAACTTGATCTAGGCCACGGCTCCAAGGCAAATTCCAATTTTATTATCGATACCGAAGGTGATCGCACTAAGTTGACTTGGAATTTTGAATCAAAAATAGGTATGAATCCCATCGCAAAATTTATGACAATGGGGATGGGCAAAGAAGTAAAAAAAATGTCCGATGAGGGCTTAAAAAATCTTTCTGACCTATGCTTTAAAGAATACCAAGAATTTAAAAAAATTCAGCAGGAAATGAAAGCACTAGAAGATACCTTAAAGCCCGCCATCATTCAACCAGCACAAGCTGAACCAGCTGTAGTTCCAGCTCCAGCAGTAAAATAATTTTATCAACACACCTTATAATTTATGCCCATATTTTAATGGGCTTTTTTTTTGAATTATGCTTGCAAAAATAAACCCACTATCAGTTCCTGTTTTTGAAAAACTAGCCGACTATGCCGATCAGTTGTCCGAGCTAACACTCCATGATCTCTTTAGCAATGATGCCGATAGATTCAAAAAATTTAGCCATCAGCTGGGAAATATTTTTATTGATTACTCTAAGAATCACATTGATGAGGAGCTGATGACATTGCTTATTTCTTGGGCTGAAAGCATCGGATTTGACCAGTGCAAAAATGCCCTTTTCAATGGACAACCCATCAATGAAAAAGAGCAAAGAGCTGTACTACATAACGCTTTGCGAAATCCTGATGATTATGACTTTGAATTGAATGGAGTCCCTATTCAAAAGGCAGTAAAAAAAGTCCAAAGTCAAATAGCAGATTTTACTCATTCCCTACACAATGGCAAGCACCTTGGCTATAGCGGAAAAAAAATTACTGATATAGTTAACATAGGAATTGGTGGCTCAGACCTAGGCCCTATGATGGTATGTGAGGCCTTAAAGCCTTATTGGAAAGAAGGGATAGAAGCACATTTTGTATCGAATGTTGATGGTTGGCATATATACGATACCCTCCATAAATTAAATCCTGAAACTACCTTATTTATCATCGCTTCAAAAACTTTTACTACTCAAGAAACGCTGGCAAATGCGCATAGCGCTAGGTCCTGGTTTTTAGAAAATGGGGGCGCTCAATCAACCATCTCCAAGCATTTTGTAGCTGTGTCAACAAATGCTAAGGCGGTTGCAGAATTCGGTATATCCTTGGACAATATGTTTGAGTTTTGGGACTGGGTGGGCGGTCGTTTTTCCTTGTGGTCGGCCATCGGATTAAGTATTGCATGTACCATTGGGTATGAAAAATTTAAAGAGTTATTAGATGGTGCTGCAGCAATGGATGATCATTTTTTCAATGCCTCTAATAGGGAAAACATTCCATTAATACTGGGCTTAATATCCTGTTATTACATTCAGTTTTTTGACATCAAGGCGGAGGCCGTGATCCCTTATGACCAGCGTCTTCACCGTTTCCCCGCCTTCTTACAACAGGGAATTATGGAAAGCAATGGTAAGTATGTTGATCGCAATGGATTCCCAGTGGAGTACCCTACATCTTCTATAATTTTTGGCGAGCCCGGTACTAACGCACAACATTCATTTTTTCAACTACTGCATCAAGGTACGCATATTATTCCAGTAGATTTTATTGTCGCCATAAAACCCAATCATCCATATACCGATCAGCATCGACTACTTGTGGCTAATTGCTTAGCACAGGCTGAAGCATTGATGAAAGGAAAAAATGCAAAAGAGGTTAGACAAGACCTCGAACAGAGCGGCTTAAATAGCAATCAGATTGCTGAATTATTGCCTTATAAGGTCTTTCCTGGCAATCGTCCAAGCACTACAATTGTGCTACAAGAATTAGATCCATTTTCACTTGGTCAATTGATTGCTATGTATGAACATAAAATCTTTGTACAAGGCGTAATATGGAATATTTTCAGCTTCGATCAGTGGGGTGTAGAGCTTGGAAAATCACTGGCCTCTAAGATAAATAAGGAACTACAAGAAGGATCAAGTAAGGACCACGATAGCAGTACCAGCGGACTGATGAATATGTTTTATAAATAGATCATTAACTGACAAGCAATTATGCATATCAGAAAGTTTTAACCAGTTTATAGACCTACTCAATAATAAAAAACAAGGTAATTCGGAACATGGCCTGAGAAGAGGTAGTGTGCAGAGCATAGAAGACGTTGATAAGGTGAGTGCTAAGAATAATTCTAGCTTATTTATAGATTTTTTGTTCAACCATAAATATAAAACTGGCAATAAAATCAGGCCAGTCTTTGGGCTAGGCCTTAGTATTGTAATGGCCTTTTAGTAGCCCATTATAGATACGATTGGTGAAATAGTATTTCAAGTAAGGCTAAGTGAATTAAACAGCTTGACTTAGACTAATTGCGCGCATTTTTATTTCTGGAAAGAGTAATAATTTTTCACAAAATTTAGCATTTTGAATTATTTCAAAGACTAAACTTTCATGCTAGTTTTGCTTTCTAATTGCAATTGTATTGTTGCTACCATTTGTGTATATGCAGCAATAATCGTGATTAAATATTCGTTTTTTTATCGAATAAAATAATGATATGAAAAAGTTCATTTTCCTATGCTTCTTTCCTATTATTATACCAAGAATTTATGCTCAAGAGAAATTAGCTGCTGGTATTGGAATTAAGAAAGAAGAAGTGCCGATTTCAGTGTTGGAATCATTTAGTGTTGATTTTAAATCTGATATGCCTGATAATTGGCATATAGTCATGCCACAGCCTAAAATAACCCATGTGGCGCATCACTCCAAACCAAACAAATCAATCTATTCCCACAAGAAAATTCAACGAAGGGCAAAAAGAGATGCCCGTATGAATGCTAAAAAAGAAGCGTTGATATTAAAAAGGAAAAGCTCAAATGATTCAGAAGAAAGACAAAAAATTCATGAAAAATTACAAAAAATGGCTCGCAAAAATAAATGGAGCGTTGAGCCTATTGATGTTCCTAATAAATATATAAAATCTAAACGATCAAAACATAGGAAAAATAGAAAAGATAAGGAAAATTATAATATTGAGGATCTTACAAGTGATCCGCAAGGATTAATGCCTACTGGGGTAATTGGCCTTACTTATAGTGAACACAATTCCAAGCTGCCACAATATGTCAATTATCAAAATACTGATTATTACATATATGATATTCATGGCAATTTAGTTTATAGCCAGTGTCTAGTCATTCAAGAAGATACGATTGTACAACGTATAAAGTCAAAATTCAAAGAAGAATACCCGAATTTTACAGAATTCACGATCTATAAAACATATTCAGGTCCTAAAGAGAATATTAGTAAAATTTGTAATTATAAATTTGAGGTAATGATAGGCCATTTCAAAAAGGAATATTATTACAATGTTATGGCTGAAAGAATCCTACAAGATACCTGATAATAATTGGGGTTGCGTTTCTAAGTAGGATTCAGAGGTTTTAATTTTGGGTAGCATTAATAGCTTAAATGTAAAACATTTTTTAATATGGATTTGTTCTGTCTCAGTAATAAACTTTAGTATAGGCTAGTCTTATTGGTTACAGTATTATTTGGTTTTCAAAATTTGCCGTGTTGATTATCAATTCTCTTAGGAATATCATTATCTTCATTTACATTGTAATAAGTTTTAAGACGGTCTAATTTGGTTTTGTGTCTAATTAGTTCTTGCTCAACAACTCTTAATTAAGCAATTTTGGCGATGCCTACGGCCCAGGCTCTTCGCTTTTACTCCTCGCTCCTGCGTCGCTGTGGGGTAACCGCTTCGATCCTTATCGCAAATACAACTTGAAGGAGCAATAGGTAAGAGACGAAATTTCTAATTCAAGATTATTTGCTGGAAGCCAGCATTTTTTGTGTATATTCTTCGCACTTACCATTTTTAGAATCCTTTTTATTAATGGATTTCGCAGTAATTGAGCAAGTTTTAATTACAATTAAGTAATATGAAATACGCTTTTTTGTCCCTCTACTTTTATTAAGGCCAGTACAATAGATATCAATCCATAATAGCAATATTTATTAATCTCTTTTGGATTCAAGGCATATTACCAAAACTGCAAATTGATGTATTAGAACTTACCTTCACAAGTCAAAAATTAGTGTAGTAAAACTGTTTTTACAATTTGTGGATAATTCTGTTGTACTGTAATATAGATGTGAGTTGCTTGATGAGTGGCTATTAGTTTAGTGTTTGCAATAAGGATTGAAAGGGTTTGTAAAGCGCTGGCTGGTTCCTACTGCTTTTACTAAATTCAAATGTCGGATATCCTGCCAACCCTGTACCAGAGCGCTAGCGAAGCCTTGAGAAATAGAGCGTAAGCGAAGGTTCTTGCTCCCAATAAAGATAAAACATTGCAAGCAATTGAGCGTATGCGAGGATTCTTGTTGCCGATAAAAAATAAAAAATTCGCAAGCAACCAGTGTTTGTCTCTGAGTTTAGCCGAAGGGCTGGCAACGCCATAATCCCATAATTTCAAGACATAGAGCTAGTCCTTATAAGCCAGCTAGTGTTTAAAATAACTGTAAATCATTGACAATAAACTTTTGTAACAACAAATAATTTCTTGCCTAAATTTTACTAGGCAACGAGTATTAATATTTCAACGTATTATTTGAACTGTAGTGCTTTTTGATGAGCAAGCTTGGGTTCAATTTAGGAATATTTTGTTTTTTCTTGTGGATAACTTGCTAATAATACAAGGATTTATCCCCATTTGCGGTCGATAGAAGCAATTTGGATTAAACTGAAATATTATTTTTTTTTGTTCAAAAAAAAATGTACTAAATTTAGCCTCGAATTGAGGATTGGCCTCAAGATTTGGGAAATTTGGATTATTCTTATCTATATCATTATTTGAATAGACAGTTTCCCTTTTTTAACTATTTCAAAATTGGGAAATGAGAAATATAATTGGGAATTTTTTTTGGGTAATGGGTCTATTTGGTTCATTACTTCTTTTTGCACAGCCAGCTAATGACAATTGTGCGTCTGCTGTTGTCATACCAAGTGCCAGTTTAAATGGCAGTTGTAATAGTTATAATAACACGCTGGCTACCCCTGACTCGTTTATTTGCCCTGATGGTGATGGATCGAATACCGTCTGGTTTAGTTTTACCGCACAGGGGCCAAATCTAATTGTTTCTGTAGCCAGTGCCGTTGCCGGGTTTCGGCCTGAGATTTCAGTATTGCAGTTTGCTACCAGTTGTCCAGTGAATCCAGCGGATGTTTCTTGTATCGGATTTCAGGATCAAACGGGTACCTATTCTAATATTACTTTAAATTCAACAAGTGCCGCTACTGGTGCTTTTACCTTGACGATTGGTCAGCAGTATTACATAGCGATCACAACGGATGGCGGCACACAAGGGGCCTACCAGCTATGTGTTACCAATAACCAACCGCCACCTAATGATAATCCTTGTGGTGCTACACCGATTGCGGTGGGTGCGACCTGTTCATATTCCACAATGAATAATTATGACGCAACTTCTACTGTTTCACCAGGAACGACTTCTTGTGGAAATTACAATGGCAATGATGTATGGTTTTCATTTGTAGTGCCTGCTTCGGGATTATTCAATATTGATACCCAAACGGGTGGTATTTCTAATGCTGATATGGCATTGTATTCAGGAGGCTGCGGTTCACTCGTAGCTGTGAATTGTGACAATAATTCTGGCACAGGTAACATGCCAGCCCTGTTAGTTCAAAGTGGGACTCCTGGAGCTACGATGTATATTAGGGTTTGGGAAAATGGTGGCGACCAGTCAGGTACCTTTGGTATATGTGTATCTGAAGTACAAGTGGCAGCTAATGACAATCCTTGTAATGCCATT
>CAYZQX010000054.1:0-15164 GCA_964480615.1 uncultured Chitinophagales bacterium
TTCAATGGCAAGCAAGAATCTTCGCTATCGCTCGATTTGTACCTCGCTGTGGGCTTTTGCTTGCGAAACTATTATTTTATATTAGAAACAAGAAACTGCGCTAACGCTTGGTTTGCGTCTATCCCTATCGCGAATACAACTTGAAAGAGCACTTTGTAAGCAAAGACATTGCATATCTGTGATACAAGTTTCTTTTACGGTAAAGCAAAATTTTTTGTGCAAATTTTTTACACATTAGAGTCGAATATGGATTCATAAAAATATTAATTAGGTAATGAATTAATGATCCGGCATTGGATTGTGTATTGAATTTACAATGCATTATTTAGGTTGAATGGCACCTAAAAGTTTGCATTGGGAGTTGTGTTGATATTCTTTTCACGAATAGGCAAATGTGTGAATTTTTTTTAGTTACTCCATCAACCATGTATTACCTACCTTAGATCTATTGGCATACCATAGATTGTAGTCTATGCTATTGACTACACCATTTCCATCGCCATCAATGGTGAGGTATTGTAAGGTGGCTGCACTATCTGATTTCCAAAGATTGTAATCGGCAGCATTGATTACCACATTGCGATCATAATCACCCGCATAAGCAACATAAACGCCATTTGGCAGTTGTTTTAATTGTTCATTGCCCGCCACATTAGCAGGAATCGTAAAATCATAAGAAACGAGGTTAGGCAATGTTACTGGTGATGCGCTAATGACGGATAGATTCGTTCGAGGGCGCACGGCTATATAATAAGTGCCTGCAGGCGTGTAGTTAAAGCTTATACAGGGCTTGCCAAACTGATCCACTATCGTCCCATCAGCTAATAATAATCCAGCCCTTTTAGCAACGATCTGTGTAGGGTCAGCTGCTGATCTGAGTTCAAGTAATATCCAATCGACTACATCCATGGTATAGGACAGGGTTTCATCTCCTAAATAGAAATAGGGATCCGAATTAAAGGGCTGTGCCATAGGTAACAGGTTGCTAGGGAGAAGTGTGGACTGCATGGCTTGAAGATTAGGTTTGTAAAATCCCTCCAGCCATATATTTGCTTTTAGCGTAGCTACATTGGTCATTGCATCACAGGCGATTAAGTCAATTTTTAGCTCAGCTAATCCACTGCATGTTCCCCCATGATTCGAGAGTGCGGTGACTAGTACGTATCTCGCTGTAATAGAGCCAAAATCAGGTCCAGGGAAGCCAGCATAGTTTTGATTTCCTGATGCCTGCGGCCAAGTATAAGTGCCCAAGGTTGTCCAGTTAGTGCCATTAATACTATGTTCTATCTTCACACTATTAAATCCTTTATTCGTTGCACCCATAACGTTGTAATTCCATACATGGGAGGTAGAAAGGGTATAGCTCTCGCCAAAATCGTATTGGATCCAGTGGCCTGTTCCATTCGCACTATTAGGCGAGAGGGAGGTAGTGCAAGATTCCCATTGATCTTTTAGGTGGGTAGAATGATTGTTTTCTAAGCACTGTCCTTGAAGATCAATAATGAATAGCAAGGTGAAGAAAATCCATACAACTAATTTTATCATATCACGCATTGATTTTTATTAATATTGATATTTAAAACTTAACTCATTTTTTTTTGCTTCAGTTTTTTGTTGTGAAGCGGTTTATTATATTTCTTGCCGCTGCTGTTTTGCATCAGGGATAGGAGCATTGTTTGAGCTCCTTTTTACAAGATTTTTTTAATGGAAAGCCATGTCGCGTAGGGTGATCGAATTGATTGTGCATAGGAGTCACAGGGAGAGGTTGGTTCTTAAAAAATCTTGTAAAAAGAGCGAGTGCGGATAGCCCGACCCAGTTTTTTTAGCTGTTACTTTCCTTCCGTTTGAATACTTGCTTAGTAGGTGTTCCATTAAACATTGGGTTGAGGTAATACTAAAAAAACTGGGGGATGCCCTCTTCATTTTATCTTCTAAATTAATTATACTGGATAAGGTAAAAATCCCAATGGCATAGATCCTGAATTTGGATTATAAAAGTTCCCAATATTAGGCAATACGGTACTTAAGTCACCAGGTGAAGTGCCAAACCATAAAGCTAACTCTGCAAAATATTCATCAGCTGCTGTGGTGGGCAATAAGATACCTGAATAGATCTCTAGTGGGTTGCCTGAATAAAGTGATGGATACTGTCCATAGATCTGTCCGCCATTCACTTGACCGCCCATAACCATTGCATTGCCACCCCAAGCATGATCGGACCCATTGCCATTACTAGTAAGTGTTCGTGCAAAATCAGAAATGGTAAAAGTGGTGACCTGGTCAGTCATTCCCAGCTCTTCTAATGAAGCATAAAATTCGCCAAATGCGGCTGATAAGATGCTGAACATTTCCACTTGATTGGTCAATATATCATCGTGGTGATCCCATCCTCCATAGTTGATGAAAAAGATTTGACGGCTCATACCTAATGCTTCTCTAGCAGCAATTGTTCTTGCTACGGTCTTAAATGCTTGTGAGAGATAACCTGGGCTAAATGGGGTAACCACATTAACGCCACTGAGCGCAGCATTGTATGCCATAAAGCCGTCTTGTGCATTGCGTATGGTGTTTTTATAAGTATTTTTAAAAATGTCCTGATAATTGAGTGCAAGCAGATTGTCCACTGCCATAGTTTTTATTTGTGCAAAATTATATTGTTCACCATATCCGAATATGCCTTCGGAATTACCATAAGGATCTATAACGAACTCCACTGTATCATTACCTGCCTGAAACACATTACTACCCGATAATGAAAAATTCATGCCTACTGTATTATTCGTATTGAGTGTGCTCAATAAATCGGCCATACGTCCAGCCCATCCTATGCCAGTTCGTTCTTGTGGTATAGAGGTTTGCCAGTGCATGATCTGATCTTCGTGGGAAAAAAGGCCTAATGGTACAGCGGCATTGCCACTAGCGAACTGAGCTTGTGTGAGCGGCTGTATTAATGACCCTACATTCGACACAAAGGCTAACTTGCCTTGATTAAACAATTGTTGGGCCTGTGTAAGGGAAGGATGTAATCCGAATTGTTTGCCTTGCGAATCCGTATAGTTGAGGGGCAACAATGCCCCTTGCGCTAGCGCTAAATTGCTTCGTATATTGCTGTACTCCGTATAGAATGAGCCATTGCGTGGCACCAGCATATTATAGCTATCATTACCTCCTGCTAATAATACACATACTAATGCTTTGTAGTCTCCAGGTGGTGGAGGTGCTAGGGCACTAGCAGCATTGAGTAAATTGAGTTGAGTGATGGTACTTAAAAAAGTAGTGGCACCCATAGCAGCACAACCTAACTGACCTATAAATTTTCTACGACTTAATTTGTGTTGCATAGTTGATTATTTTAATACTGTAAAATCTGGTGATAATAAGACTAAAAACATAGCATATCGCACTTTACCTTCAAGATTGAATTGAAACTCTGATTCCGAAGCGGCTAATGCATTGAGTATAGCTTGTTTCGTGGCATCGCCCATAGAACCATGACAAAAAAGTAGATCTAAATGATCTAATAAGGCTGGATGATTATTAGCAAGGGTGAGTTCATAACTTAAGTCGAAACTCATCGTGGCGTCATCGCTATACAGCGCTTCCCACCATTCAGTAAACATTCCTTCTTCATCCCAGTACGGATAGGAGATATTATAACAATAGAATCCCTGAAAACAATAATCAATTAGGTGTATATAAGAAATCGCAAAAGCGGTATTATGTAATTGAAATTCTGGGGCTACTAGACCTACATCACTAATCACACCATTAGGAATATAATTAGGTGAATAAAAGCCAAATACACTTGGTGCATTGAGTATCGCTTCGTGCAAGAAATTGTCTTCCATCCACCCATCGCTTCTATAATAACCCATATTGTTATGCATCTTTAATGCCTTGAGGTAATGTGTCCACCGCAGCAATGGTTCCTTGAGTTTTCCATAAGAAGGTGATTCGGCTAGATCACACAAACGCGCCTCGGGATCCATTAGGATCGCTCTGATAATAGATTTCATATCGCCGCGCTGACCAGCCCCATTATTAATAAATACATTAGCTACCCTTGAAACATAGGATGGACTAGGATTAGAGGTAACTAAATATTGTATAAGTCTTTTGCTAATAAAAGGTGGGGTATTAGGATGATAGAATAGATTGTCAATCGCCATCTCGAAATCTTGCATCCCCGATTGTCCTGCAGGTACGATCGTGCCATTAAGTAAATATTTAGGGCCTGGTTCATGTTGGTCATCATACATGACCATAGGATCAACAAAACTGCTAGACCAAGCGTCGATGCCAAAATCAATTTGTTGTGGCCAGGTGACCCACCAATAATTTATTGTACAATCTAGGTACTGACCACGGCCATTTAGTTCACAATCATGATTCCAAGCGCTAGGCCCAAATCCAGTAAATACTTTTGCAAACTCCTTTACATCTGTATTGTCATAGGTAGGTATGGGATTACCACTTGCATCTAGGATTTGTGTGCCATCATTGTGAAGCATATACAAGCCTACAGTAAAAAGCTGCATGACTTCTCTGGCATAATTCTCATCGGGATTTATATTCTCAGCTAAATTGGTTTTAGGATTATTAAAATGTGAAAGATATAATCCCATAGCTGGGTGCTGACTTACGGATGCAAGAATATCCCTATAATTGCCAAAAGCATTTTGATACAGAATGTCATAATAATCAGCCATGGCTAGGCCTCTATCATTCAAATCAGATTTAGCACTTATAACAAAAATATGTGATAATGCTAAAGCCATTCGCTGACGCAGATAATCATCGCTCGTGAAATATTTTTGCCACCAAGCTTCACGAAAGGTCCAGCCAAATACACCATAGAAAAAATTTGGATCGGCAAGGTAATCAGCGCCATAAAAGGCCTCCATGTAACTTAATTTTTCATGACTCCACTCTATGGTCTTGTCTAAATAGGAGTCCATAGGCTTATTAAATTCATTTTGTAGCCATGTACTAAGGCCAGCGGCATCTAATGCATTAATATCCGCTAAGGTAAATCCCATTGTAGCCTGAGCTAAAAACTTAGAGGCATTACCAGGATCGGGCATCAATCCTTGTGCATTAAAAGTACTGGCTGCTTGCACTGAATTAGAACTGGAACTAATGGTGACACCATTCAAATGCCCAGCACCTAGATGATCATCATATACTTGACCATATAGGCTGTAATCCAATAATAATAGAAATAGAAACAAATTATGAAAACATTGTTTTGGCATTATTTGCTATTTGAGTCAAAAATACTAATAATTGCGAATTTCTTTATAATTTATGAAAAAATATTTTCGTGTGTTGAATAGCTTAGAATAAAATGGTTAGTGGGTATGGTCTATGAATTATTGAATGAGCTGAAATTTTTTTTAATTGGGCGATGCCTCCGGCCCGGGCTGCTCCAGGCTACACTGCGTTTCGGTCTTGTTCCCTGACCCCCTCCTTATACCTACTATACCTGAACTTATAAAGGACAATCACCTCAATCGCTACAAAGTAAAATTGCTAAGGGAGTCAGCGAACAAGACTAAACCATTCCGCATCCCTATCGCGAAAACAACAATAGGTCTTATTCTGTATTACAAAGTACATAAACTATTACTTTGATGGATTAGAAAGGTCTAGTATTTTTTTTAGCAATTGGATATGGTTTTTTTTCAGCAGGCTTCAGTGAAAGCAAGAATTAAAAAGTGAATAAGGGAGTACATAAATATTATTCTAGTTGCAACATTTATTTTACAAAAAATAAAAAGAATCTTGTATATTAAAATAAAATACTATTTTTCCGATCCTTTTATTAACCTATGTATATGAAATTGAAAGAAAATCTTAAGTTGGTCTGGCTTATCGCTGGTTTATTTGTTTGCTTCATTGGTAATGCCCAGTCAAAAGGTGTCCTAAAAGGTCTTATTACAGACCAAAAAAATGGGGATGCCCTGATAGGTGTTACAGTTAGAGATACCATGCCTAATTCATCCTACGGCACAGCAACTGATATTGATGGGAATTATGAGTTAGTGCTACCTGCGGGTACTTATGCGATAGCCACGGAATTTATGGGTTATACTAGAAAGGTACTAAATGTTACCATCAATGCGGGTGCAACAGTTGTAGAGAATATTGAGTTATCGGAAGAGGACTTACTGATGAGTACTGTGGTGGTTACTACCAGCAAATATGCTAAACCCTTAGGTGAGCAAGTGAGTTCAGTAGAAGTAATAAAACCTACGATGATTGCTAACGCACAAAATACTGATATAAGCCAAACCATTGAAAAGGTTCCAGGGGTGGATGTGATTGATGGACAGGCCAATATCAGAGGAGGTAGCGGCTATTCTTATGGAGCTGGTTCAAGGGTGCTGTTGCTGATGGATGACTTGCCGATACTCACAGCGGATTCGGGTTTTCCCAATTGGGATTTTTTGCCTATCGAAAACATAGGGCAAGTTGAGGTAGTGAAAGGCGCTGCTTCCTCGCTATACGGCTCCTCTGCAATGAATGGCATTATCAATATTAGAACGGCATATCCTACCGAGAAACCACATTTTGAATTCAGTGTGTTCAATAGTACCTATTCGAATCCTAGAAATAACAAGATTAATGACACGCTAAATAAGTCATGGTGGGATAAGGAAAATAAGCCTTATGAAACAGGAATGAGCATCGCCTATCGCAAAAAGTATGGCAAGCTCGATGTGGTAACTGGCGCCTATTTTTATAACCAAAAAAGCTGGAGACAGTCCGACTATGAAGAGCGCGGTAGGGTGAATTTGAACCTTCGCTATAGAATACCAAAATTTGTAGGTATGTCAGTAGGTCTCAATACCAATGTGATGCTCAATAGAGGTGCTTCATTTTTAATATGGGATTACAATCCAGATTCTACTTCCACCTCCTACAATCCTGCTGGAGCTTATCAATTATGGAATAGTACACAGCAAATAAATAACGATGGATTTAAACTTTCTATCGATCCATTTTTTCATTTTACCTTTGCTAAGCTTGGTATAAGAAATAAAATATTGGGTAGGTATTATAAGAACAATAATCAAAACGATACGAAACAGAGTACAAATTCTGACTTCATATATGGCGAATACCAGGCACAAAAAGAATTTGAGGACATAGGATTCACTGTGATAGGTGGTGTGGTAGGTAGTTTATCGATCGCAAATGCAGAATTATATACAGGCGATGGCAAGTTTAGAGCTACGAATGTAGCAGGTTATTTGCAACTGGATAAGCGATTTTTTGATCGCTTAAACATCACCCTTGGCGGCCGTTATGAGTGGAATGAAATTGAAGGGGATAAGGAGGCAAAACCTGTTATGAGAGCGGGATTCAATTATAAGCTTGCACCTTATACCTATTTGAGAGGTTCTTATGGGCAGGCGTATAGATTCCCTACTATAGCTGAAAAATTTGTTCGTACCAGTATAGGAACAGTGGACCTCGCGGGACTACCTGTGGAAATAGGTATTTATCCTAATGCCAACTTAAAATCAGAGACTGGCTGGAGTGGTGAGATAGGCATAAAGCAAGGATTTCAGATAGGTGGATGGAGAGGATTTATCGATGGTGCTGGATTTATCAATCGTTACCAAGATATGATGGAATTTACTTTTGGGGTACCTACTTCGCTATTAGGTCTTATGCAACTAGCGACTGGCTGGGATTTGGATTCCACAGTAATTGAATTCCCAGCAGAGTTAGCTAATACGCTTGCTGCCGGTTTTCAAAGTATTAATATAGGCAATACACAAATACTTGGTGCTGACTTTTCAATAGCTGGTACCAGTAAGTTTCTAGGTTGTCAAACCAATGCATTGATCGGTTATACTTATACTAGACCTACCTTTCAGGTGTTTGATAGCATTCAATACGATTTGAGTTCTAATAAATCAAATGTCTTAAAGTACCGCTTCCGCCACACCTTTAAGATGGATTTGGAGACCAATATCAAGAAATTTGTGCCAGGTATAAGTATTCGATATTATAGTTTTATGGAGGCCATTGATGAGGCATTTAATTATTTCTTACCTGGTATTAGAGAGTTTCGGGAGCAACATAATGGAGGTACGACCATCCTTGACCTCCGACTGATATACCGCATTACTAAGTCGCATAATGTGAGTTTAGTAGTGAAGAATGTAGCTAATTTAGAATACGCTCTTAGACCAGCACTGATTGATGCTCCAAGGAGTTTTACACTAAAATACACCTATAAGATTGGTGATGAATGATGCTAAAGCTAGGTACTGCAAAAAGAGATATAACAAAATATGAAATAGGCAAGGGCATGATGGGCTATGGCATGCACTTTCACATCGTGAAAGGTGTTATGACACCCATTTCAGTTCGTGTATTTGTTGTTATCAGCAGCAGCCATAAGATCGCCTTCATAGTCGCGGAATTGTGTTTTATAACCATCGCCCTCAAGGATGCTTTACTGAAAGCATTGAACCAGCAATTGCCTGATTCAGGTTGGAATGATAGCAATATAGTTTTTAGTGCTCAGCACACACACAATGCGCCTGGCGGATTATCCCATTACATTCTCTATAACCTTACCATACCTGGGTTTAGAAAAAAGATTTTTGAACACATTATTTCCCAAACTACGGCAGCCATCAAAGAGGCGGAAAATACAGCTATAACAGGAGAGCTTTATTTTGCTAAGGATCATTTCGATCCTAGCATTCCTGTGGCTTTCAACCGCTCATTACAAGCCTATAATAGAAATCCTGATGTCGAAAAACGGACTAAGCTCGAATGGCATCTTGCAGTTCATCGCACCATGAATATGTTGCGTTTTGAGGGGATTAATGGCCGATCAATAGGCAGCATCAATTGGTTTGGGGTGCATACCACGAGTATCTCCAATGACAATATGTTTATCCATTTTGACAATAAAGGGTATGCCGCTAAGTTTTTTGAGGAATATAAAGCCCAGGAAGGTAATCTGTCTTTTGTAGCGGCATTTGCTCAAGAACGCTGTGGCGATGTGTCGCCTAATTATATCTGGGATACCAATAAAAAATGGATGCGTGGTACTTATGAAAATGACAATGATAGCGCTAAGGAAAATGGCAAACACCAGTTTGACTTAGCTAAATCAATATATGAAAGAAGCCTAGAAAATAAGCCATTGTCAACTTATATGGATTCGCATTTGATTTATGTCGATATGGGTAAGGTGGAGATTGATCCAGATTTTGCAGGTGGTATGAGTGATCAGCAAACCAGCCCTGCTACCCATGGAGTCTCTTTCCTTGAAGGAACTAAGGAAGGACCTGGGCTTCCGCGAATAGGTGGTTTCTTTATGAATCTTACCTCCAGCCTTATCCGATTTTATGAGATGATCTTGCTTAGGCCATTTGTTACCAAAGGTAGGCGAGCCGCTATACTGCGCAAATACAAAGCGCAGAAAAGAAAAAAAATTATGGTGGAAGCGGGGGAAGGCCGATTAGCAGGAACCACTAATATTAAGAAATTAATATTGCCAGGTGCAGTAGATCCTACTATTCAAACTTTTAAAAAACTCGATGAAGCGGGATACACTAAAAGATTGCCTTGGATTCCACAAGTATTGCCATTGCAAATTATCATAATAGACCATATCGCTTGGTTGTGCTTCGCTGCTGAGATAACTGTTGTCGCCGGCAAAAGATTAGCTGAATCAACCTTGGAAATCCTCAAGAAAAAAGGCATTACAGAAATCATACTTGCACCTTATAGCAATGGTTACCACGGATACATCACCACAAGAGAGGAATACAATGCTGGCGCTTATGAAGGCGGACATACCGTCTTTGGTGAATGGACCTTAGCGGCTTATCAAATGTGGTTTAAAAAATTAGCGGAAGAATTGCTCTTGCCTCCTGAAAAACGCCTCTCGCAAAAAGATGTAAAGCCTGATATATTTAATGCCGATGAGATATGGTATGGCTTCGATGAGCCACAAAATGGAAATACTCATTAGTAATTAATGTTTACAGCGAATTAGTTTATCCTGAAGGTGAAAGGTGTGTGAAACAAGGACATCTTGAGTGCATATAAATCGGAAATTAAATTAGGATAAGGCGATGCCGCAGGCCTAGGCTATGCGGGGCTGCGCTATACTGGCAATTATTTCAATTCAATGTCAGCCAGCCTTGTACTAACCCCCCCCTATCCTTAACGCAAAAATTAATAATGATACTACCCCAGTTATCATACAATTATAAGGCTAGTTGATTACTCAAAAAGGATGCGCTAGCAAGCGTTCAAGTTGGTGGTATTCAATGCCAAAGAATTTTTTTGCCTCACTTATTTATTTTGCTATCTTCCCTTGGTTATGCTCTTTAGCAGTTTTCTTACGTGCGATTATCATCGTGTTTTTTGGCGTATGAATGTCTGCAATAAAGTCCACAACTTTTACCTTATAATTATAATATTCTAAGATCAATATCCTGATCGCATCTGTAATTAATTCCGCTTGTCTTTCAAGAAACAAACCATGCCTTAATATAAAATCGAGTGTGTTTGTTTGTTTCGATTCTTCAATAGCTCGTCTAATCTGTTTATGGCAACAAGGTGCAACTACAATTAATTCTGAATTGGATTGAATTCCTTTGCACAGTGCCTCATCAGTAGCTGTATCACAGGCATGTAGGGCAATTATTATATTGGCTTCTTGTGTATAGCTCATAACCATACCTTCTACAAATTGCAACGAACTAAAACCAGATTCTGAGGCGATCTTATTACATAATTCTACAAGATTAGCACGCATTTCGATTCCTGTAATTTTAAAGTTTCTAAAACCCTGATTACTGAGAAAATCATATAGCGCAAATGTTAAGTATCCCTTGCCACTACCCATATCAGCAATGGTTAGAGCATCCGACTTAGGAATGGATTCAAACTGATGATGGAGTATTTCTATATAATGGTTTATTTGTTGATACTTATCTTGGCTGGCGGCATATACATTCCCATTTTTATCACATATTCCCAGTCTTTGGAGATACAACTTGTCTTTACTAGTTATAAATCGATTCTTGACTTCGTCATGAAGAGCATTGGGCTTCTCAGTTATTATGGGTTGTGTAACCCTTAATTTTAATTTGTCGTTCGCTAAGTATTCTAAGATGGCATCACCAGTTGTGGTAAAAAGTGTTGCTATTCTAAATTGATCCATCGCAAAACTATCTTGCAATCTAATAATACCATCCTGCAAGGAATAATTTTTAGTGATATCATTGGTTTTATATCTATATACAAAAGACAGATTTTCCTTATCTTTGAGTAATATCTTTTTTACAAATATTTGTTTTAGATTGGGCTCTATGCCTTTGTAATTTCCAAGAGAAATTTTTACAAAACTTCCTTCATCAATGCTCACTTTGATTTTATCAATAAAATCAATTATCAATTTTTCGTTCATAAATTAATCTATAATTTTCTATCCATTACCATATTAGAATAATACAGCTGATACCATTACTAAACATTCCTTCAATGTCTAATCACAAAAAAAATAGGATTGAAAGACCCTCTCAATCCTATTCTATATTCGAATATCAATTTTTTAATAAATAGGCATTTATCTCAGTAATGTTACATTGCCTTTTAATTCTTTTACATCGGAGGCCATCAGTCCTTGATATTTGATAACATACACATATACCCCGAGATCCTGAATTTGTCCATTCTTAGTACCATCCCATTTTGCATCTATATCTCCTTTGGCATCAAATACTAAATCACCCCAGCGGTTAAATATTTTCCAATCAATGATTGATGTTACATCCTTGGCGTGTATCATTAATTCATCATTATTGCCATCACCATTTGGACTAAATGCATTAGGTAACTGTAGGGTGCTCAATCGACTGATAGATACAACTACGGTGTCAGTTGATACACATCCATTCGCATCGGTTCCTGTTACGATATACTCGTAATCGGTGGCAGCGTCATCGGTTGGGATAATCACTGGGTTTGGAATATTAGTTGCACTTAGCCAGGTGGCAGGAGACCATACATAATCTACCGCCCCCGATGCATTGAGGGTAGTTTGTGATCCAGCGATAACCAGCACATCAGCTCCGGCGTTTACATCCGGTTTCCCTAATACATTGATTATAATATCATCAGTTGCAGTACATCCATTGGCATCTGAAACAGTGAGTGTATAAGTTCTACTAATAGTAGTTCCTGAATTAGAAATAGTCACTGTTGGTTGGGCTATATTAGGATCAGATAGGCCTTCTGTCGGTGACCAAGAATAAGTAAATCCTGCTTGTGATGTAGGTCCTATTACGGTACTAACTTGATCACATTCGCTGATATCGGCACCTATATCTAAAGATCCTGGTACAAGGCCCTCCACCGTTACAGTATAGGAATCATTGCAGAAATTTGGATCAATCGCAATAAAGTTCACAGTAAAGGTTTGACTTGTACCATTGGTGAACGAAAAATTGGGATTAGGTGATTCAGGATTGTCGAGACCAGTTGCTGGATTCCAAGCGATGATATACCCTGGCAATACACTATAGCGATCTAAATTAATTGTGCCATCTTCACACATATAATAGGTTTCATCCTGAAATCCTGGAAGATTCTTCATATCTACTTGGACGTTCGTAGTACCTATACAACCATTAAGTGTCACAGTACAAGTAAATGTTGTGGGCTCAGTGATATTATTAGTAGTGCTTGTAAATGGAGCTGTGGGATCTTGTACATACTCAGCAGGACTCCAGCTAAATGCTAGATCGCCTAAAGTATTTACATTGACACTTAGGATGGCTTCCTCGCCTGGACATATACTTGCTTCAGGGAATAAGGTTGAAACGGTAAATTCATCCAATATCTCCAAATTATCCGTACTCGAAGGAATGGAAAAACAAGAGGCTATATTTTCAATAGTCATTTCAAAAAGCTCAGGTCCCTCGGCGATTCCATCATTTATTGCCTCGAGATGAAGAGTTATTGAGGTTGTACCTACTGGAACTAATATGGTTTGATCAGTGGTATTGAGAAGTCCTAAATCATCCGTTAGTATATAATCTACACCAGGGATAGCAGCACCTCCTAAAGTATAATTGAGTAATATATCAGTGGAAACATCGAAATCAAAGCTAAGATCAATTATACCATTCATACATCCCTCTACTGCACCATCAAAACCTTCAGATTCAAAACCTGTATAAGCATTGATCAACACACCAGGAGAAGATAGAGATTCAGCGCCTAAGAATACACCTGAGTCTAATGCTGAGTCTGATACATCAGCCACAGCAAGTTTTAGATGATAGGTCTCACAAGGAACTGCATCAAAGTGCGCATTAAATACTTTTGTAAATCCATAGTAAGCAATATCAATTTGATTTGCATTTGGTACAAATAAGTCACTATTACAAGGACAATTCCCCCCTGTAAATGGATCTATACAAGGGGTACCATTCATGCCTGAACCATTATTAACTGTACCTATAGCAACTGGGTCATTGGTTCCTGGTACGAGGGCTATATTTACCTCATTGTAATCAGGTCCGCCCAATGGATCAGGACCACTAACAAAAAAGGCAAAAATGTCATTAAAGGATGAGCAAGTATAACTCTGATATTCATAAGAACCCCATACATATTGAAAATCCACATTATCTCCAGCTGGAATTAGGTCGAATTCAACAATACATTTGTCATAAGTGTCAAATCCAGCCAGCGCAGAGAGCTGTGGATCACCACCGTTCCCATCGCCACCAGTAATTGATGGACTACCAGGTATGGCGAGTGCTATCTCACCGGAAGTTAATATGATACCTTGTTCAAAACCTAAATTACTTCCTGTATTGCTATAAGTCCCAAATCCATCTACCCCACAATCGACTGTTACATTCAGTATTTGAATACCCTCGCCTACCAAGCTCTGAACCGCAGCCTCACGCTCAGCATTAGTATTGGCCTCAAATACACTTAATTGGCCTTGTGCATACATACACAACAATATAGGGATGATTCCTAATAGACTTTTAATGTTCATTTTCATAATACCTTATATGTAGGTTAAAACGAATATTTATAGAAAAGGATGTCTATTTCCTAAAAATATTCTCAATAAATTTCCCAATTTTTGCAAATCTCCTATTTGTAAAAACAAATTATATGATATTCGCACTTCAAAAATAAACAAATAATATGAAAACGATCATAATAGGCGGTGGTAATATGGGAAAAACTTATGCACAAAGCTTTCTGGAAGCCCATATTTTGCGACCTAGCGAGTTGACAATACTAGAACACAATCCTGATGCAATCTTGCAATTTGGTCAAGCAGAGTGGGGAAGGATTGAAACAAAAGCTGGCCCCTATATCTCTGATAATGAATTGATTATTCTAGCAGTGAAACCCCAGGATTCACAATCAGTTATCGAGGCTATAAAACCCTATATCAATGACAAACATGTATTCCTAAGCATTATGGCTGGTGTTAAAATGGCAAGCCTAGAGCAAGGACTTGAATCAAAGAAAATTGTGCGTGCTATGCCCAACCTGCCTGCACAAGTGGGAATGGGCATGACTGCTTTTACTGCTAATGAGGAGGTAGAACGCAAAGAGCTTATAGCAGTGCAAAATTTATTGAGTACCACTGGGAAAGCAATTTATTTTGAAGATGAAAATATGATTGATGCAGCAACTGCAATATCTGGCTCAGGACCTGCTTATGTGTTTTTCTTTATGAACGCCATGCTGGACGCAGCAATGAAATTGGGATTCAATGAGTCACAAGCCGACTTACTTGTATGGCAAACTTTTATAGGCTCTGTGAATATGCTCAACAAAAAAAACTTGACTTGTCAAGAATGGATTGATCGGGTAGCATCTAAGGGCGGTACGACTGAGGCAGCACTAAGCGTGTTTAATGACAATAATCTTCATCAGGGAATAGTGGATGGCCTTAAAGCAGCATTTATTCGCGCCCAAGAATTGGGAAAATAATACCTTTGTATTTTATTATCTATTTATGAAAAAATTTGCAAGCTGGATTTTAGTAGTTTCTTGTATTTTATCATTGGCATCTTGCCGCAAGGGAGAGGATGATCCTTGGATTAGCTTTATCCCTAGAGAACAAAGACTTACTGGGA
>CAYZQX010000055.1:0-15034 GCA_964480615.1 uncultured Chitinophagales bacterium
CCGGGCCGTAGGCATCGCCAAAATCGCATACTTATGAGTTATTTAGCAAACCCTATTTAGCAAGCCCTAAAATAGGTGTCAAAAAAAATGCTCTTACCAAGTCATTGGTAAGAGCATTAAACTATTTAGCTACTAATGTATGACTAAGCAATTGCAGGGATACGCAACACTTGGCCAACATAAATTTTGTCAGGGTGAGAAAGCATCGGTTTATTCGCCTCGAAAATTATTGTGTATTTATTGGCATTGTCATAATAATGCTTGGCAATTTTTCCGAGTGTGTCGCCGCTTACTACAGTATGAAACTGTGATTCAGGTTCAGGTGCATCCACTTGGATCTGATCATCCACATAGGCGATGCCGCTAACATTTCCTAGTACTAGAACTGCTTTTTCTTTTTGTTCTTGAGTAGGCAAGGTGCCAGCAATTGAAACGATGTCCCCTTGTACTTTCACTGCAATCGTATCGGTCGGAAATCCATATTCTTCCAATTCAGATCTTAAGCGCTGAGCCATCGCATCATTCAATTCTTCGGCTGAATACATAGGGGTAGGAGGCGCAGAAGGAGTGGCAACTGGTGCCGCAGGAGCTTCAGGAGCTTCTTTGTGTCCAAAAAGTTTGGCGCCTGCGTTTTTTACAAATGAAAATAGTCCCATTTTTAAAAATTTTGGTTTTGGTTTAATTAAATTCGATATTTACAATGCAATTGAAACCCAAAAAGTTCAACACACACGGCAATTCACCACAAATTTAACTTTTTTATTTATTTTCAGCCTATTTGGATTAGTAATGCTACCCTTACAATGTCCATCCCTTTATCGTATTTTCCAAGCGTTTCAAAATCCATGAATTAACCGATCCTCTCAAAAAATTAATATCTATCAATCAGGGATGAATATTGTATAGAATATCGTTTTCTACAAATTGTAATTGATTGCCCAAGGCGAGGATCTCTTTAAGCTGCGGATTATTATCCCATAGCTCAAAATAAGATTTTGATCCAAAAAGGATATCCACTTGCTTGAGTCCCGCACGCTCATTGATGTTTACATCCTGCCATTGTTCACCATTATTGTAAAAAGCCCTTCCCTTTATTACTTGCACATAGTTATGTACAGGCATTGATAAAGGTGAACCTTCCATCCAGTAATCTTGTGATGAGCTTTCTTGCGCATTATCCGCATGGCGCATTGTATTTACTTGCTTGGAACTTTGCACACCCGCTTTGCCCTCTTGGCTCTGCATAGCTTTGTAGTTAGACTTATAATAACCCTGATCTTCTTCAGCCCTCGGGATATGGATAGGCACTGGTCTAGGGCGTGGTATAGGGCCATTGCGGATGGGCTCATCTTCGATGATGAGGTAAGAGGTATATGGTGTTATTATGCCATATTTACGTGCCAATGTAGCAATTTCCGACACGAGTTCTTGATCTTCTCCATTGAACCTAATTTGATCGAGCAAGTAACCAACCTTACGTGTAGCCCATAAGCTGGCGATGGTTTCATGCTTACTGGAGCTGGCGGTGAATTTGATGGGCAATTCAAATACATATTCCTTATGCTGGTGGCTTCCCTTTATCCGTATAACAGCATCTCCATCATTGCGGTATCGCCCTAGTACTAATAGGGATGATGAGGCAAATAAATCAGGCAATTTTTTAGGATAATAATCACTAATAGCGACACCTGATGATTCTAACCTTATATCTGTAAGTACTGGGTTGCTTATCTTTTCTACAAATGAAGATATTTTTATCTCCATATCCTCATCAGGCCCTATATAGGTTCTATAACCATTGGAATTTTCAGTTAGGTGATCGAGTAATTGCACATTGAGGTCATCCCCTATACCAAAGCTAAATACACGGATATTTCCTTTGTTTTTTTGAGAGAAATTCTTGCCAAGGAGCATTGCATCTGTTTGACCTATGGTAGGTTTTCCATCAGTGATCAATACGATGTGATAAGGTCTATCAGCTTCCTTACTATTGTGTGCTAAAGCCATTTCTAGAGCTTCTTCTATATTTGTCCCTCCTATCGGTTTTAGCCCTTCAATAAAAGATTTTGCACGCGTTAAGAATTCAGTTTCTACAGGACATAGTTCCTCAAAAAGTTGTTCGGCAATGGTTGAAAATCTAATGATATTAAAACGATCAGTCTTATTGAGATGTTCGATACAAAAATTAAGTGCTGCCTTAGCTTGTTTCATTTTTTCCGCACTCATACTTCCACTGCAATCCAATACAAAACTCACATCTTTTGGAATTACTTGACTAGCCAATTCTTTCCATACAGGCTCTATGTGCAAGGCAAAAAAACCATCTTCATTAGGTTCTTTGTATTGCTGTAATAAGAAACCTTCATTGGTTTTACTGCGATTAATTTGCAGTACAAAATCACCATTAGGCATATAGTTTTTCTTGCTAAATATATAGGAGGATGATGGATTAGCATTCTTAATACGGTTGTACTCAAGTGGATGTGAAGGCGAATATAGATTAGAAAAACTATTTGGATTGACTGCTACAATTTCCAGATCGAACTGACCTATAGGCATAGGATAATTTTGTTTATTGCCCAGTGTATAATGGTATTCCACGATATTGTTTTCTATAGGCAGAATGGAATGGTATTTAATTTTTATTTTTTGTATAGACTGTGGCTCTATGGGAAATATTTTCATAGTCAATAAGCGACTATCTTTATATTCCAGCAATGCAGGATCTTTGAGTTTGGCAACGATGTCTTGATAGATTGTTTTTGCCTTGTCGGCATCAAGTAGTTCAGCAGCTACCTCCTTGCCATTGATCCACATACTAAAATCTTTGATACTCGCACCTACTGGCAGTGGCAAATAAAAATGTCCTTCCAAGCGGCTGTAGCTCGGATTGTAAAAAGACTGTTCTATCTCTGTGGTTGCGATATTATTATCAATCGTAACGACTACATTTTCTTGTCTCGTTTCTAAGGAGTAGGCAATAATAGGACGCTGTCTTACAGGATAATGTGGATCTATAGGATGGCCAATTGGATCAATGGAATAGAGCGGAACATTCACATCGTCACTGACAATAAAACCTCCTGCTCTAACTGACCAGTTCGCACACAAGAAAAAAAAGCAAAATAATAATAGCCCGATCATTGACAATTTCATATATCCTTATTGATTTACGACTTTAAATCCTTTGGACTCAGCCTGTTTAATTAATGTTTCAGAAACTGCATTATCCAAAGTCGATTTTTCAGCTACTGATTTTTTTTGTTCAGCTATGTAAGCCGACCTCAATTTATCTAATTCTAGGATTTCTGTTTTAATTAGTTCCCGCTTATTGGCCATCTCCTTTACATATTCTTTTTTCTCTTCACTGTTCATGTTTTTCATTGCTTCAGGAAGGTCATCAGTGGCGATTTTATTTATTATCTCTTCATCTTTTTTAGCGGCATCCACCATGTCCCAGGATTCATTAGAATAAGCTGATGAAGCTTTAGCCTTCGCGCGGTTAGCTGAATTCGCATTGCCATATTTTTTAGCATTGGCATCCTGTACTGCTTGATTTTCCATCTTTTCCTCGGCCTCCCTTCCATAGCCTAGATAAGTTGAATTCAGTTTATTATTGAGGCTATCCAATTTGTTATCATAGGGCGACTCAATGTGCATTACAACTTCGTTTTGATCTATAACAATGTATTTTCCATCCGCACAGTCAGCCGCTGCTTTCCATTTTAATTCTATGCCATCGCTTTCCTTGCCGCAGTATATTGTGTTGATCATAATTCCTTTACTTATAGCTTGCTTACAAGCCTGGCGATAATCGATAGGTCCTTGTTCAAAAGTTTCATTGCCAGCTATTATGATGATCTTGAGGTCGTCATTATCAGGTGACCATTGTAAGTCTGCTACACTATTGCCTATTACCATACCACAATACTCATTGCTTCCTTCTATTCGCATATTAAATAGCAGTTCAGAAATCTTGTCGAGATCAGAACTCAACCCCGCGTGTTGGGTTATATAGCCATTAACCTGAGATTGATCGCGGCCATACTGGTAAAGGGCAATTTCAATTTTTGGTGTTTTGCCATTTTGGCGAGTTGTCGCAAGCTCATTGACCATCTTCCAAAGTTGTGATTTAGCCTGCTCTAGTAAACCATCCATACTACCCGAGCTATCGAGCAATAAGGCCACTTGAATAAATGGTGTTTCAAGATCCTCTCGATCAAGAATGGGCTGGATAGTTGTATTGGATATACCCCTAGGCCCTGTGGCTTCTTTAGGTTCTTTAGGCATGAAATTTATAAAACTCATAGCCCCAAAAATCGCAAGCACTACTATCAAAACAATTGCTATTTGATTGGTGTTTTTCATATACTAAAAAAAATTTTATATTGATGACCAAGGTCTATGCCTATGGCCAATTGAGTTGTGATGGCAATACAATGAATGATGAAAAATGTATTCCATCAGGTCTTCTGTCATAACTTATAAAGCCCCATAATTTCAAGGTAAATAGAACTTGTGTCGAGCTATATAAATCAAAGGAGCAGCTTACCGAGGTTACTAACAGAATCGTTGTATCTTCATTCCAATAATTAAAATCAAAAGGACTTATATCATAACCCTATTTTTACAAATCAGCGTTGCCGTTATGCTAAAAATCGTCTTTACTTTTTTTCATACCTGCCATTCTTAATATACCAAGGCAAGTTCTCCTTGATCCTAAACGTAATCAATAATTTTTCATTATTTTCGGGGGTAATTTCGATGTGGCTATTGGGGTATTTATCATTTGTTAACAGATACTTGTCCTTGTGTTTACCTCCTTGATAGATCGTTTTAATATTGGGATTGCCTGTTATGGTAATTCTTAATTGATCATTTGGGAGTGTCTCAATGTATAGTTGTGGACCTTGCTTGGTAGCATCGGAGGAACTCGGTTCCGCGCCCGCAGTAGATTTGGTCTTTGTGACTTTTAATTCATTGATCGGTGCAGCTTCATAGGCTTGTGGTTGCGCATCGCTATGATCATATGCTTCTTCATTTTGAATGTGGGTATAATAACCAGTAAGGTTCTTAAGTACAATGGCCTCTTGGTCATTCATCTCATTTGGATGCTCGGCTATACCCTTTTTCTTGCTGGTAATATTTCGATGTGCTGCATTGGTCTTAGCTTCATAAAGACTAGCATCATTATCCCCTTCATCTTCTTGATGACTTGATAAAGTGGGCATGGCGGAAATCGCGCTAGGATTACCATTGCTAGATTCATTATTAGGCGAATCCACAAGGATTGATGGTTTGCTGTTTAAAACGACTTCAACACTTGGATTTACAGCTTTATCGCTGGTAGAATTTTCATACGTTGTAATTTTAGTGCTTGACTTGGGTTTCACCTGCTCATTCTTAGCCATCAGGGATGGTGTTTCAGCTTGTTCAACTGGTAATACGCTGCTAGGAACTTGTGGCATAGCACTTGCTATGCGCTCCTGTGCTTGACTCTCAAATGAGGGCAATACAACACCAACTGCAGTGGCATCAGTATCCGAGCCAATGGCTTCATAAGTAGCCGCTGGATATTGAGTAGAACTAGGATCGGTAACTTTGCCAAAGGCAACTTCCTTATTCCATGTATTTTCCCAGTTAGAGATAATGAAATAGGCAGGCAGTAGTAGGATAAAAAGCACAGCCGCGGCGATCCAGGCCATATTGTGATTAATTTTCTTGCGTGTATGGCGACTGGACTTCTCCTGATCTAATCGAGCCTCTAACTGCCTCCAAACGCGTTGATTCGGATTGCGGTCAAACTGATGTTGTTTTTCCTTAAAAAGCTGATCTAAATAATTATTTTTATCTTCCATCTTTTGCTTAAAACTTTAAATCGGGTTATGCGACCTTAAACCCATTGAGCAATAATAACTCTTGCAATTTTTTACGCGCCTTGATCAATTGTGATTTCGAGGTATTGATACTTACGTGCAGCAGCTCGGCAATTTCGTGGTGTTCGTATCCTTCGATTACATAGAGGTTAAAAACAGTGCGATAGCCTGGTGGCAATCTATCGAGCAGCCCTAATATTTCGTGCTCGGCTATTTGATGTTCTATATTGTCAACTACTTGAGCATCAGACTCTTTGACTTCCACCGAAAGATTGAGGTTGTACCTGCGCAACATCATCAGACATTCATTGATTACAATCCGTCTTATCCAGCCTTCAAATGAGCCATTTCCCTGATAGGTATGTATCTTATCAAAGACCTTAAAGAGCCCGTTAATAAGGGCATCTTCGGCCTCCATATCATCTCTTAGGTAGCGGCGACATACGCCAAACATCTTAGCGGACATGGCCTCATACAACTGCTTCTGCGCCAAGCGATCACCACGTTTACAGCCTGCTATAATTTCTTCCTGATTCAAAAAAAAATAATTTATACCTATTGGTTTCAATGACAAGATGCAAGATAATTCAATATTGGTGTCTAGCCTCAAATATTTCATTCGCTAAAGGCTTAATTGCAAAAAATTTGCGATATTGCAATTTTATATTATAATAATAAAATAGCTGGGGGGTGAAGTTTATTAAGGATCAAATGTTGGGTAAGAGCGTATTAGTTACGGGTGGTAGTGCGGGAATAGGTAAGGCTACATGCAAGGGGCTAGCGCGGATGGGTGCTAAGGTAATCATCCATGCGAGAAACCAAATTAGGGGAGAAGCTGCAAGAAGAGAAGTCATACAAGATACAGGGGTACACGGTATTGACTTGTTAATCGCTGACCTCAGCGCAAAACGAGAGGTCAAAACCTTAATCAATAAAATCAATGATAAATATGAATGTATTGATGTATTGATCAACAATGCAGGGGTATTTTATACCGACTATAAGGAGAGTGAAGATGGGATTGAACTACAATGGGCTACTAATCATCTCGCGCCCTTCATGCTCACCAATGGCATCTTAGACAAGCTCAAAGCAGCCCCACAAGGTCGCATCATCAATGTGAGTAGTCATAGCCATAGGACGGGCACCATCAATTTTGAAAATATCAATCACAAAAATATATACAAGGGATTGGAAGCTTATGCACAGAGCAAGCTTGCAAATATATTATTCACTAAAGAACTAGCGCGAAGACTAGATCATACTAATGTAATAACCCATGCAGTGCATCCGGGACTGGTAAAAACTGAAATAGGACAGAAACACAGCACTTCCTGGATAGGTATAATATGGAAAATAGGACGTCCGCTTATGAGCTCCGAAGCCAAGGGTGCAGAAACTTCGATTTTCTTAGCCAGCGATACGAAAGTCGCTCAGCTCAATGGACAATATTATGAAAAATGTAAACTAAGCAAATCTTCCTTAATGAGCTATGACGCCGACCTAGCCGAAAGACTTTGGAATTTCAGTCTTGATATGACTAGATGATTAGTACCTATGATGTCATACTATTGCCACAATAAAAATTTCAAATAATAAGTGCCGTAAAATCCTACTAAAGGCGAACCCTTAGCCTCCCTCACATCAATGCTCTTGCTATGAAAAAAAAAGACAAAATTGCCTTTATCACTGAGACCCTCGATCAGCTATACCCCACTACACCCATTCCGCTCCAGCACAGTGATCCTTATACCCTCTTAATCGCCGTATTGCTTAGCGCACAGTGCACCGATGCTCGGGTGAATACGGTCACTCCTACCCTATTTGCCAAAGCAAGTACACCTAAGGCAATGAGTATGCTATCAGTGGAGGAGATTAAAGAGATCATATTCCCTTGTGGGCTCTCTCCTGCCAAATCAAAAAACATACACGCGCTTTCCTTGATATTACTAGCACAGCACGAAGGTCAGGTGCCGCAAAGTTTTGAAGCACTAGAAGCATTGCCAGGGGTGGGTCATAAGACCGCCAGCGTAGTGATGTCTCAAGCATTTGGTGTGCCCGCATTTCCTGTAGATACACATATCCATCGCCTAGCTGAAAGATGGAAGCTCAGCAATGGCAAAAATGTCACCCAAACAGAGCATGACCTCAAGCGCTTATTTCCCGAACACAGTTGGAATAAGCTGCACTTACAAATGATCTATTATGGCCGTGAATACTGTCCTGCACGTGGGCATGATCCCCTCATCTGTCCGATCTGTAAAGCAGTGAGCTAATCCCTTAAACTTATTCATTAGTGAGCTGAAAGGAGCTTGTTCTATTATTCAGAAACAATGAACCATGGCGATGCCTACGGCCTGGGCTGTTCCAAGCTACACTTATTTTCAGTCTTATTCACGGACTCCTTTATTATTACGATAGATGTTCTAGTGATGATATTGGATTTGTTCATCTGTAAGTTTCGGATAAGACTTTTCGATGAAATTCTGATAGGTTACTCCATTCATTTTATGCGCCCTTAAACTTAAACGATATGGATCCTAAAAATAAGCTGGCATATAGCCCGAGTTACTTCCCCCGCTTGCGAAGTGGGCAGGTTTTTCCCAGCGAACAGCAAATACATTTTCACCTCCTTTGAAGAGGGAACTGAAAATTTGAATGTGTTCTTGATGATTTGATATTACAACTTTTTATGTCCGAAAAAGTCTCACGTCTTTAAAACGTGTCCATTTTTTAAGTTTTTTTACCCACGTTATTAAAACGTGGGTAAAGTTTACCCAGGTTCTCAAGACCCTCTTTTAAGCAATTTATAAAGCTTAGTATTCACGTAAATCACTTCTTTCCCCTTAATCTCTGCTGTCAAAATCTCCAAATCTTCAAGGTTTTTCAAATAACTTCCTGCGGTTTTTCTATTACGTTTTAAGTTATCCACCAAAAACTCAATTTTGCAATAAGGATGGATAAAAAGCTGTTCTACCAAATCTTTCGAATAGACTCTAGGTAACTTCTTCTGCACTAATTTTTGTGTTTCGTTGAACAATAGTAAAATTCTAACATACATCTGTTTCTTGTTAATGATTATGCTGCTTTTGCGTTAGGGATTGAAGCAAAAATCCTTTTTGGCCCGTAGGGCAAAAAGATTGTAGCGGAAAGCCCGACCCGCAGGGGAACGCCCAAAAATACTTATCAAACTGCTTGTATGATGAATATTAAGTTCGTGTTTATAAATCTCTGCATCTAACGCCTTTCTCCATTTTACTATTTAAAAGTCAGGCTGCTTAGAGGTCAGCCCGATGATTGCAGGGTCGTCTTTGGTGCTTGTTGATCACTACGAAATAGGTCTGCACCTGAATCGAAGTGGGCGGTATTAGCGGTCTGAGCTTTGTGTTAGAAAGCGCAGTTTTTGGGGAAGCGCGGAAAGGGTATTACATCGCGAATATTGGTCATGCCTGTAACAAACATAATCATACGCTCGAATCCCAATCCAAATCCGGCATGGGGATTAGTCCCAAAGCGACGTGTATCGAGGTACCAATACATATCATCCACTGGAATGTGCATTTCGCGCATACGGGCTTCCAAGTTTTCCAGACGCTCCTCGCGCTGTGAGCCACCTACCATTTCGCCTATGCCAGGGAACAATATGTCCATCGCCCTTACGGTTTTGCCATCCTCATTGAGCCGCATATAAAACGCTTTAATCTCCTTCGGATAGTCTGTAAGTATTACCGGTTTTTTAAAATGCTTTTCTACTAAGTATCGCTCATGCTCGCTCTGTAAATCCGTACCCCAGCCAGTGACCGGATATACAAATTTACCTTTTTTATTCGGCGTACTTTCTTTTAGTATGTCTATGGCCTCAGTATAGGTCAAGCGAACATAATCATTATCCACGCAAAATTTCAATTTCTCGATCAATCCCATTTCGCTGCGTTCGGCTTGTGGTTTTTGTTTCTCTTCCTCTACTAGGCGCGCATCTAAAAATTCCAGATCATCCATGCAGTGTTCAAATGCATAGCGTATCATGTATTTTAATAAGCCTTCCGCCAAATCCATATTAGATTGCAAATCGGCAAAGGCTACCTCAGGCTCAATCATCCAAAACTCGGCGAGATGTCTTGCGGTGTTAGAGTTTTCGGCTCTAAAAGTGGGACCAAATGTATATACTTTGCTCAGTGCCATCGCTGCTAACTCTGCCTCCAACTGCCCTGATACAGTAAGATTGGCCGCCCTGCCAAAAAAGTCTTCACTGAAGTTAATATGGCCATCAGCAAGGCGCGGAATTTTTTCTAAATCAAAATTAGTAACCTTGAATGTCTCCCCTGCCCCCTCGGCATCAGAGGCTGTGATGATGGGTGAGTGAAGGTAAAAAAAGCCTTGATCATTGAAATACTTATGTATGGCAAAGGCTAGGTGATGACGCACCCTAAACACCGCACTAAATGTGCCTGTCCTAAAACGCAGGTGTGCTATCTCACGCAGGAACTCCAAGGAATGTTTTTTGGGCTGTAGGGGATATACATTTTCCTTGCTCACATCGGACTCGCTGTCCCCATGGATGATGAGTAAGCTTGTGGAGACCTCCGATTTTTGTCCCTTGCCCTGCGAAGGATGCAAGGTGCCAGCCACTTCCACAGCAGCTCCAGGGGTCAAGCGCTTGAGTTGCGCTTCATCGAAATTATTGAAATCTATTACGGCCTGTATATTGTGAATCGTAGAGCCATCATTGATCGCTAAAAATTGGTTATTGCGAAATGTACGAACCCATCCCTTAATCAATACTTCCTGTCCTACAGGTTCTAATGCTATAATTTCTTTAATTGAAGCCATTTTTTTTTTAATTTATATTACGGTTATGCTTTATAATTTTTTGATTGCCTTAGACTAACCAAAACAATTGTATGATAAACAATGTGTTCTTAATTGTTTAAAGAAATATCAATAATCATCCAATCCTAATCGCTCGGCATGAGCACCAGAGCCCTTCACCCTAGAGGATAGGCAATGAATGATAGAGCTATTCAACCATACAGCTTATTTTAGTATCCGCTTTATAAGCTGAGCCACCCAATAAAATACACTTCGGATGCCCTGCATTACTAACTGACCCATCCTCTAGCAATTACCCTGTCTATTTCATAAAAGGGGGCGGGGTGCATAGAAATGGGAAGGCAAAAGTACAGTATTTACCCTTAATCTAAAACATAGTTCTTGTAAAATTAGCAAATCAATTGTATTGTGCAAGGGAGCTTATCGCTCAGTGCTGTATATGTAGGGTTTGCTAAATAACATGAAATTATAAATTTTTGGCGATGCCTTATAGGCCCGGGCTATCTGCTACAAGTCCTCGCTCATGCCTCGCTGTGGGCTTTTCGCGGCTATCCCTATCGCGAATACAAAGAGAAGGAGCAATAGATAAGACTACATGTTTATATTTACAATGCAAGATTAATTTTTTTGGACTCTATCTTTGTTATTTTATCCTTTGGACTTACGATTTCTAAAAGCCTATAGGATAAAAGATTTCAGACCTATCGAGCAAGCCCTATTTTATTGATTATGTGATTTTATAAATCTTATCACCACATTTTGGTCTTCATTATATGCCTGCACCATATAGCTACCGTTACTCCATTCATGGATACTTATTAATGCATTGCCATTCTGTGTGCTTAGGCTCTTTATAAGTCTGCCCATCATGTCATATATACGAATCTGAAAAACCGACGATTCGGCATCCTTTACAAGCAATTGTATATTGTTTTCAGCTGGATTAGGAAACACCTTAATTTCTAAGTTGGCAGCATCTTGTTCGATAGAGGTGATGGGCTCTTTGCAGGTGTATATCTGTACTAAATCCATGATTGATAATGGTTGTGTATAGGACAGTCCACCTGCCACTAATATATGGTTCTGTACTGCTGTTACCGAATGATTGATGACAGAATTTGAAAGAACGTCTGCCGACCATGTATCTAAGCTTGGGTCATAAATATCCACCACATTGCTGGCATTCTGGAAATAAAAAGTTGGCATATTTAACTTACCACCGCCAGCAAAATAAGCCTTGTCACAAGCACCAGCTCCGCTCGTTGTAAAACTTCTGGGAGTAGATAAATTTGCAGTTGACCACTCACCAGTATCGTAGTCAAAAATATCTACCACATCACTTTGCATATTGTCGGATCTAGTACCACCTGCAAAAAATGCTTTATTCCCTACGGTAACCGCAGCAGTGAAACCCCTTGCTACACTCAGTGAAGCGGTGCTCCACGTGCCTGATTCAAAGTTGTAAATATCCACTCGGTCACTCATGGTCGTAGGACTCGTTTGCCCTCCAGCGAAGAACGCTAAATTTTCCACAACCGTAGCCGAAAAATTGCCCCTTGCTTGTGAAAGAGTATCGGTGCTCCAATTACCAGTAATGGCATCATAGATATTTACCACATTTGAAAATGTAAAGCTCAATGGAGAAAGGGACTCTAAGTCATAGAATCCAGCAAATAGGGCCTTGTTCTCATAAGAAACAGACTGTAAGTAAAAACCAGGCATACTGAGGTTATCCATGGACCAAGTCTGTGTTACTGTGTCATAAATATCTACAACATCATATTCCTGAAAATTGTTCCAGTTAATTCCTCCTGCAAAAATGACTTTATCTCCTACCGTTATTGCTTATGGGAATCCACGAGCGATAGACAATGTACTTGTCTCCCACACATCTGCGACAGGGTCGTATATCTCTACCATATTGGATTGTCCACTTAAGGTAGTTCCGCCACCATAATACACCTTAGAGCCATCTGAAGTTACGCCCATCTGCGTTTTTGACTATGATAGAAAAGTATTAGTCCATTGTCCGCGTGTGGAAGTCATTGCTAATAGCAAAATAGTGAAGCATGTTATAATTGATTTCATTTCAATAATTTTTTAATCGTTAACAATGTGAGATAAAATTTATTTAAATACCATGAACTGAAAAATTATTTACTTGCCGATAGTGGCGATACCATGAGGCAATCTCCACTATATTTTTTCTCTCCCTGCTTGGATATAAAGTTCTGTACACTACCAGACTCGCTACGATTCATTAGCAATAAGAAAAGAGCCCAGAGGCATACTTCAAATTCCCAAGCCAAAGACCTAATCCATTTATGGCGTATATTATTAGCTATTCCATTTAACACATACGACCTATCGAATTACAATTCGCTCCAAGTAAAGGATTGAGCCGTTTTCCAATTTTAATAGATAAACACCACTTGCCAAATATTCAAGATCTAAGCTGCGGCTAAAAAAAGCTCCTGGATGGCCATAATCCTGTTTAAAAACAGTGCGTCCATCTAAGTCAATTACTGTGAGCAGTAGATTATCCTGTTCACCTTGCATGAGATTGACCACTAGTTTTCCATTACTCGGATTGGGATAAGTATTAAACTTAACTTCTTTTCTATTCTCGCTATTTACGCCACTTATCACAGGGCCTGCATATTTATAAATACCACCTGTTGTGTTATCTGTATTAAATCCTGCAGACCAGCCTGTACTAGGATTGAAAAATCGGGTTATGTAATGTTGTACATTGGTATCTATCTGTACCCAATTTATGCCACCATCATCACTATAGGAAGAACCGGAGACTGTACCAGCACCTGTGCTTACAAGGGTAGCGCTAGTACCTGGTATATAGGCAATACCGCCATATATACTGCCATATATCGTTCCTGCATACTTATGAGGTTCCCAGGTAGAACCGCCATCACTCGTTCTCACCACTTTTACATTCGTATTCGAAGAACTGTTATACTTTCTTGCGAGACCATCATTCTCCGACCAAAAAACGATATCTATATGATCCGTTATATTGGTGGTGGGGATATCTGTGTCACCCACAGTCCATGTAAGACCCTTATCGGTGGAGTGATAGACCCGCGCCTTATTTGTACCGAACCATATATGATCACCATAGGTACAGTAGTTTCTAAATATCCCATATTCATTATTCTCAGGATTGGGAATGGCAGAAGCAGGGGTTAGCATCCAAGTATTACCGCCATCTGAGCTTGTGTATATTTCAAACTCACTGGAATTAGGATCACCTACAGCTACGCCATCATTTTCATTCCAGAAATACACGAAATTGCAATAGGATGTACTGTTAAATATCTCATCCGTTCCTTGTTCATTCCAAGTAATACCACCATCGGTGGTTTTAAAAACAGCACCGTCCACAGCCATCAAATCGCTTACGCCTGTGACCCATGCGGTATCTGCATTGATGGCCATAATATTACTCCAGAGATAACCTGATGGCAAGATACCTGGTATCCAATGTGCTCCACCATCCACAGTACGCGTGAATTCTGGTAGGGTCTCGAAAACGCCTAGATTGCCATCATAGGCCATGGCCCATACGGTGTTTTCATTGGCTATGCTTATATCCCATAGTCCTCGGTTAGCCGTATCAAACCCAGTAGCTTGTGAAATCCATTGGGCAGATAACAAAATCGGAAAGAATAGTCCGATGATGTAAAGGGTTATTCGATTTTTCATATGTAATGAAGGCGGCATTTTGTTAAAAAATAATAATTTAATCCAAGCCCGTTTGATGAATCCTTAGCAATAGGAATAGAACTTGATGTGTGCGCAATGACCATATCAAAAGGGTATTATTATTAAATAAATATTGCACCCAATATTTCTTACATTCATCTCCTTTTACTTTCGCTTATCTATTTCAATCATCTTGTAGGATAATGCAAAATTAAAATTTCTAAGTAAGAATTTTATAAGTAATAATACCTAATTTCGACTTGTTGCTATATATTATTTTTTCTTATAATCAGTTCATATCATAGGATAATCCACACTATACGATTGTATGCTGTGTATTAGGTTAGAGTATGGCATAAAAAAAGTGCTCGCTCCCTCCTTCATTTTTTCATAGAATATTGATCGAATACGGATGTTATGATGTTATCAACCCAAATAAGTCATTAGGTTAAAAATTCTAATGGCGGCCATTAGCCGTAACTCTTTGTGAATAAGGGTTTAAGTATTATTTTAGCCTCGTTTTTTAATATAAGATTTTCTTACAATGGATTTTAACCCAACTTGGCCCGAAATCGGCGATTTTTGGGCAAAATCGACTTTTTTTC
>CAYZQX010000056.1:0-15011 GCA_964480615.1 uncultured Chitinophagales bacterium
AAGAATTACAACCGCTGGTAGGATTGATAAATCACCTATAGTTAAAATATATACATTTTATTTTTTTCAGTATTTGTTGCCTAATGTATTTCTATATGAACGATAGCACTAAAGTCTATTGGGATTTAAGATAAATTTAGGTAAAATTTTCTAAAGAATATGATGAACCAATTTATTTACAATTTATTGCATTTTGTCTATTCGAGTGAATGGATAGATGGAGAATAGTTTATTATTTATTTTAAGTTAAAACCTAATTATGTATGAAAACAAAATTTATTAGAAATTCCTTGTGGGCTACCCTGATCGTAGCCTGTACCGCACTCATGTTTCAGCGGTCTTCTGGCCAGTTGAAAATTGCAAAAGAAGCATTGGGTTGGAAAATGGGAAGTGATGTCTTGGAGACAAGTAATTCTTCTGATTCTAAAACACAAACCATTGATCAAAACAAAGCTCAAAACGCAGAAAAGAATCCAAACAAAAAAGGCAATCTTCAGGCTTTATTATTAGCTAAGAAAAATGCGAAGACAGCATCTGAAATTCTAAGTGCAAATGCTGAGTTAGTCAAAATTGGTTATGCAAGATTATTGACAACTCAAGAATTGGATGCAGTTAAGAAGTCTGGATTACTCATTACTGAAAGTAATACTGGCTGGGTAGAAACTGAAATTACTCATTCATTGTCATCAGCTCAAAATCCCGCTCAAAAAGTAGGGAAAGAAAAGTATGGCGACATGTCTGACCGGTATATTCGAAAAAAGGTTGATGGAAATGGAAATGTCCTTGAAAGTGTAAGGATGTCAAGGGATGAATATATAAATTCACCTCTATATCAGGCCGATATGAACAGAAACGAAGTAGATGACCATAAAAAACCATAAACAAATGCGTAAATTTCAATTATTTTTTTTGTTTTTGTTATTCTCACCACTTTTTCTCAGTGCACAAACTACTACTAATGGAGGAATTAGAGTAAGGGTTGTATTAACTCAGTTACAAGAGGGCACTGATGGATCAGATTTCGGTAATGAAGAGATGGACTGGCAATTGCAAACATTTTTAGCTGGTGGTATAACTGGCGCACAATCTTGTTATTCTATTTCTGGTGATGCTGGCGGTAACAATACACAATACGTTCAAAATGAGATATTATTTGATCAATATTTTACCTGTGCGGCTAATGTGCCAGCAAATCTTTATATAGAATGGCGCGCTGAGGAGGATGATGTAGATGCTGCTTGTTCACATTCAGGTTCTGATGATTCTAAAACTTGTCTTCAAGTAGAAGCGCCTATAATATTTCCTATCCCTACGAATGGCACTCCTGTTACTGTTCCATTTACTTATACGAGCCCTTCGGATTGTGATAACTTTGATGCACAAGGAGAATGGGGTATCGCTGGATATATAGAAATTACACAACTTCCAGAAGCTTGGGAGCTAGGTCCGGCAGAAATAAGATGTGTGGAATGTGTGGTAGGAGGTCCTATTGGTGGTCCAGGATCCTGTTTCTATGTGGATATACCTTTTGAAAAATCATCTAGTTTAGTTGATAATACACTTGTTATTGCTACTAATGGTGGCCCAACTAATTCAGGTGATGATCCTAATGCAGGAGCTCCTGGTGTCTTAACCACAGGTACAATGAGTTTTGGACCATATACATTTAATGGGAGCTATGATATCGATATTACTTATCCATCAGGAGACCCTGCCAATGCAACCTGTACCAGAGAGTTTAAGGGAGATAATGTAGTAGTATGTATTAATTGTCCTGACCTGGCTACTGTACATGTAGATAGTGATGAATGTATAGGTGGTACGGTGCAACTTTCTGCAACTGTTGATGATCCAGTAACTTATATAGAAGGTATAGATTATTTCATTCAATGGCAATTGGATGGGGTTGACATACCGGGTGCGAATACTTGGGGGGCTGATGGTATTGATAATCTACCCCTCGGATTGGGTGGTGGTGATGATATGAGTGCCATGACATATACGCATACCGTTGGTTGGGGTACAGATCCTGGAGCTTGTAATTTTGAGGATCAGGTTTATACTGCTAGATTGTATTGTATGACGGATGGCACCACCGAATGTGGAACTTCCTCTAAAACTAATACGGATATAGCTGGTGCTTGTGGCCCATATTTTAATTATACTCAGGGACTTACATGTTTTAGTGTAGATTTAAGCTATCTTCCAGCCTGTGCGATTGCTACTGATTTTACCTATGAAGTTCACGTTGCTTCAGGAGATCCCTTTGGGTCAAGTTGGATTTGTGAAGCAGTAGCTGAGGTTCATACACCTATCAGTTCGGAGGGTCCATTTTGTTATTCTTCTTTACCATCTTCAGAGTGTTTATTTTATGCGGATAATGGGACACCTCAATCAACATGTTCTGGTGGACCAGGTAATGGTACTGGTGCGCTAAGTCTTGGCCCTAATAACTATGATCTTGGAGGATTGAATTCTGTCACGCCTGCTTCAGGTATATGGGAAGTTTGTGTTTATGATGTATATAACGATAATGCAGCAGGTATCGAGGGTGTAGTTAACTATACGAATTTGGACGTCAATTATTATTTGCCACCTGGTTGTAATATAAATCCGATCGAGGAATCACAAGCTGATGCTGTAAATCAAAGTGCTATAGCAATTGCTACTGCTCCATTGACTACCGCTACTCATCCTGAAGGTGCTGATTTATTGACAGGAGTAAGAGTATGTGAATTGCCAGTATTGGCTACAGATTATAGACTTCCTGTAACCTGTGAAAACGAAATTGAAGATCTCTGTGGTAATTTAACGATAAGATATTCATTGACTAATCCAGGAGGTGGGGACGGTGATCGTGATATTGCTGATGAATATCCTTTAGAAGCCGCAGATTTACCCGCTCCATCAAATGGGGATATTGTGTATTATGCAATCATTGTTGATGTAAATGGCGATAATATTTCTGACTGTCCTACTTGCGCTGATATAAGAACACAGTTTGTTGTTTCGGGCTGCTGCCCTACTATTCTTACCTCTACGGTAGTAGGTGATAACTGTATAGGTAATGAAGTAACTATGACTGCTACTGTTACTCCTGGAGCGGTAGAAGGGATAGATTATTGGATAGAATGGTACTTAAATGGAGATCCTATAAATAATCCTAATTCTGCAAGTTTCGGAGCAGATGGAGTGTATGGAAACGGGGATGATCCAGCTTCAGCATTAACTTACGTTCATACTTTAAACTGGCATACAAATCCTGGAAGTTGTGATTATGAAAACCAGGTTTATACCGCTAGACTTTATTGCTTAAACACAGCGCTACTAGAGGTAGGAGATCCAGCTAAAACGAATACAGATGTTGCTGGCTCAGCAGGAGCATACTTTAATTATACGCAGCCATTAACTGAAATACCATTAGATCTAACAGATCCAGATGACTTTCCGCCTTGTGCCATAGCTACTGATTTTACATACGAAGTACATGTAGCCTCTGGTGATCCCTATGGATTTAGTTGGATATGTGAGGCCATTGCACAAGTCACATCACCCATCGGTACCGCCGGGCCATTCTGTCAACCAGGTATAACTGGTGATCCAGCGTCTGCCGCACAATGTGCGCTATATCCTGGTGATGGCGAGCAAGATGGTTTTTTAAATGAAGAAACATGCAGCGGTGGACCAGGTAATGGAGTCGGATCTGCTGTGATTGGCCCCACAACTTTTAGCTTAGGGGGAATAAACTCTACGACACCAGCAAATGGTATTTGGAAAGCTCAAGTTTATGATTTGTATAATGATAATGCAGATCAGATAGAAGGTGTAATAAACTTTGTCTCATTAGAAGTGAAATATATTTTACCTCCAGCTTGTGGGATTAACTTATCTAATGGATCGATCGTTGATGCTGTAAATCTAACGCCTATGCCATTAGCTAGTGGACCATTAACGACAGCAGATAATCCTAATGGTGCTGACCTACTTACAGGGGTAAGGATATGTGATTTACCTATAGCAGAAACTGACTATTTTATAGAAAAAGATTGTTCTATTTTAGTAGAAGATATATGTGGAAATTTAAGTATTGGCTATGCTGCTAGTGCGGCAGGTCCTTTTGACTATACATTAGAGGATGCATCGTCACTGCTAAGTGATCCTCCTATAGATGGCGAAATCTGGTATTATGAAATCATAGTGGATAAAAATGGGGATCTTATATCTGATTGCCCAAGCTGTGCTGTAGTAACTGGTAGTCATGAAATAAATCTTCCAACTCCGCCCGCATGTATTCATTATGAAATATGCCAAGGAGATGCTGATCTTTCGTTAGCGGTCGCTTGTGAGGAATGTCCAGCTGTGGCGATAGATTGCGGTACGGATCCTTGTACTGCGCCTGCTACATGTTTAGGAATACCGGAAATAATAGCAATTAATGTAGGTCAAGGAAATGCCGATTATGAAGGAGTGGGATTAGATGCTTGTGGTCTTGGATCTCAAACAACTACTGGTACTTTTAATGTGAATGTATCCATGCCTTCACTACCATCATGTGCTACGAACATTGGTTATAGACTGGATTATACCATCAATATTTATGGAGGGTCTTTTTTTGGTGAAGTAGGCATCAATGTGTCTGGACCTCTTGGATCACTAGGACCTTTTCAACCAAGTTCGGCTTGTAGTAGTGGAACGATGAGCGGTACATTTGCCTCTGGGTCAGGAGATCCGTCAGGTCTATGGACTTTTAATATTTCGGATGGTTTTGATGACGGAGGTATAGATGGTAATCTGGCTGTAATATTTAATGTTACTTACGAATTACCTACTCTTTCTCCTCCTCCACCTACACCCCCTTACCCTGCTAGTTCTACTTGGTATAATAGTGCTACAGGAACTGGTTTATTAGGAGGCGGAATCCTTAATCCTTCTAATACCACTTTGCCAGTTCCATTTACTCCTGCAGGTGGTGGAGCACCTACAACTGCTGTATATGATGAAAACGTACCCGGTGCTTATACATTTTATGCTCAGTGTGAATGTGATGGCTGTCCTAGTGTGCGCACTCCTGTAAATGTATATGTGTATCCATTTGAGCAATTAGTGCCACCAGCGGAAGCAATCCTATGTGATGATGCAATCCTAGATATGGTGAGTTTTACCCCTATTACTCCTCCTCCTGGAACTGCAAATACCTATATCTTAGTGAACGCGAATGGTACCATCATTCAGACCAGTACAGATGGAATTTTCAATACGGAATTTGATTATAGTCCATCTAATTGCAATAAAACGGTACAGACCTATAGAGTATTTGCAGTAAACTATGCATTGCCTATGGATCCACTATCTTGTGATGATACACCCGATGGTATAGCTAATCCATTGCCTAATTCGCCTATGCAATTACAGAGTCTTGATCCTGCTAGTCTTACCACACTTTCTGCTATTGCAGATCTAGATGGGGATGAGATCGGACAGGGCGCTTGTATGACGCTAAGTGAACCTATGCGACTCACCATCCTGCCAGAAGTATATATCACTAATTTAGGCACTACATGCAATCCAGATGGCACTTATAACATAGATTATAAAGTATGCAATGGACAAGGTGTGCTAATAGACGATTATAGTGGATACGAAGTTTTGAGTAATGCTGGTTCGATCATTCCTCCTAACATCCAAGGTATAGGAAGAATAGAAGCTATTCCATCAGGCATTAATACTACAATCAATGCAAATGATAACTTTGGTTTATTTCCTTGTGAAGCTGGTTCGCTTATTGTAAATGCACCTTGCTGCGCGGAGGCTGGAAATGTAACACCTCCAGTAAATCAGGTAAATTCTTGTGGTACGGTTCCAGCTTGTGCAGCAGGGCCAAGACCTTAATTTTTTAATTTAATAATTATATGAAATATATATCAATCATCTTATTATATTTTTCCTTTATAGCGATAGCGACATCAGGTCTTAATGCACAGACTAGATCACAGGCTCATCCTACAAATATGAATAGTCTTTCCAAGTCTATACATAAGGTAAATCCTAAAGGGAATAATCAATTGGATAAATCTTCCACAAAAGGAAAATCAGCTTATCCAGATAAAAAGAAATCCAGTGTAAAACCTACTGCTACAAAAATCAAAGCTGTAAACAATACAGATATGATCTATGTAAATGGACTAAAAAGAGTAAAAACAGATCCTACTGTAAGACCTATCTATAGTGGTCCTACGGAGGCAGGAAGTAAAGCAAGTTTAAATACTCAGAATAGAAAGGCCAAAATGGAATCAAGTAAACAAAAGTTTAGTTCAGATGATTCTAATGCTATAAGTAGGGTGCCTAAGTTTGCGAATCCCACAGTAACGGATAATCCTAAAAAATAATTGAACATGAAAAACATTAAATTATTTTTTATAGGGTTAACTATTTTTACCATTAGTCTGGTAAGAATAAACTCACAAACTTGTGGCACTTGTAACAATGCTGATTTTGCGGCTGGATGTAATCAAGGGTTAGCCAATTCACCAGGAAATTTACAAAGTTTTTATAACGGGGTTAATCCTCCAATTTATTATTTCACTAATGACTTGACGGGTAATGGAACTACGCCTATTTATTGTGAAGATTTTACAACACCCGCTACGGTAAATGGTACTTCTAATTTTAATATTTTTGGACTTACCCTTTTTGGTGCAGTAGCTGATGGGGGTAATAGTTGTGGATGGCCATTAGCGGACATCATACTATATGATGCAGGATGTGCCGCAATTGCACAAAACAGTTGCCTGCCAGATGAACAGGACAATTGGCTAGGATTTGGTGATCTTAATGTGCTACCTAGTACAACTTATACAATGTGTTTTCAAACAACCTATACATGTCCCGGAGCAGCTTATATAGATTACATATCCCCGCAAATTTATTACCAAGCTGCATGTCCTATTGTAGATTTTACTGCACCTAGTAGTGTATGTAGCGACCAGTCTATATCATGGACATCAGGCGCAAGTTGTTCTGGTCTTACTGGGCCAGGCACAGGTAATGGTCCTGTAGTGGATCTAGCAATTTGGACAGGTACAGGGCCCGCTCCTGATCCCTCTAGTTTTATTATACCCTCTGGTGCAGAACTGATCAGTCAAATAGATCCAAATCTTACCATTGTAGATTTTGATTTTACATGCGGTAATACTCCTGTTGACTTAAGTGGATGGACGAATGAGACATGTGCACCGATCACAGTAAGTTATTATCTGTTTGTTTTTGATTACAATTTAAATTGTGATGGAGATGGATTTTTAGAATACAGTCCTAATTGCCAGCCTACAAAGTATGATGTTGTAATATACCCAGCACCATTCGTTGTAAACTTAGTTGATGACGGATCGAGTTGTGGCGTACCACAGGTAGAGTTATTGTCTGAAGATGGTACCGTATGTGGTACATGGACATCGCCTATCGCTTGTGAGGATAATGGCAATTCATTTATAGCCACATTCGATGTAGCTATGAGTGATGATGATGGAATATGGGATCCCAGTTTACTATCAGGCAGCCCAGTCGCTTGTCAGCTCATAGATAATGAGACGGTTGTATGTGCTGGATGTCCAAGTTGTACAGGTACTTATGAGGGAGTAATGCCTGGTTCAGCTTGTTCAGATTCGCCTATCCAATTTACATTTACGAATTGTGATCTTTCTGAATCGGCAATAGCAGGGGAAGCAGGCTACGATTATGATTTGTACATATATTCTCCTGGCGGATCATTTCCTACTGACGGAGCGCCACAGGCTTATGTTCCGAATCCAGTTGCCGGTGCTTGGGGAGAATTTCCCATTCCAAATGCGGAATTAGTATATTTAGAAAGCACCTTTGATTATTCGCAAACTTGTGTGGCAAGTTTAAATGGAGGTACGGTATCTAATCCCACTTGTAGTCCCATTACTGTGACTTATTTTTTGATTCCTTACGACTATACTTATGATCTAAATCCTGATCCATTAACTACAGAAGTTGGACATTATCCAGATGCAGCAAGTAAATTATGTCAGCCGCTTCGATTCGATGTAATAATATACCCAGCCCCATTTACAGCAGTACCTACCTTAGGGTCATGTGGTCAAGGAGCAAGGGTTGAATTCCAAAGTGAGGATGGTACAGTATGTGCTTGCAATTTCGGTGAAGCACCAGTACTTCCTTACTGTACAATTGTGGCTGGGGATGTAGTGAATAGCAAACCATTGGTTTATAATTTCTTGCAAAATGATTATGCCCAATTGATGGGTGTCACCGTGGCTGATCTCCCGATAGGTTGTTATACTGATATTACTGGTACAGCAGCTGCTGATTGTCCATCTTGTGCATGTCCGCCACAGAGCTGTATTCAGCGCTGTATAGGGGAAGATATTCCAGTTTCATCTATGACACAAGGAATTGTTCCGAATCCTGCGCTTACAACTATGTATGTACTTACAGATGATGCAGGTGAAATATTGCAAACAAGTACTGGAGCGGACTTTTTAGCTGCTAATTTAGTGGAGGGGGATACACATTATATTTATGCTATAAATTATGATGGATCTGCTGCCTCGCCGGTTATAGGTGATTTGATCAGTGATGTAAGAAATTCTACTTCATGTATTGATGTAAGTGAGCCACGCAAGATTGTAATGATTTGCTGTGCAGGTGCAGGAGCTTTTCCAGCGACTGATATTAATAATCAAAATTTCCCTCACGGACATTAATCTATGGTATCACTATTAAAAACAAATACAATGAAAAAGTTTTTTTCTTATATGTTGATTCTTCCATTCTTTCTCACTTTTGGAAAGAATACATTATATGCAGTAGGCATTGACCCTGGATCTGTTACGTATAGCAATGTAATTTATACCTTCGACCCAGTCTTAAATACAGTAAGTGTTATGTTTGATTTTGACTACACTACTGGCGGTGCAACACCAACAATAAGTGATGAGTGGATTGATGGATTCACGCTGTTTTGTAGTTCTTGTGGCGTTTCAGCAAGTATTGGAGTAATACCTGGCGATCCCTCGTACCCAACTGAACTTGGGGCTTATTCTGATGGCGAGACCAATATTGGGCCTTTTATTTTTCCAGCACCTATAGGTTATGTTCTTGGGAGCCCCTTGCCAATTGACTTTACCTATTTTGGAGATGGCTTTAGTGTAGCTGTGCCTTCCACAGAAACCCAAAATGGTGTTTTAGCTATTTGTAATGGCGCAAATTGTGCCCCTCCACCAAGTGTAAATTGTGCCACCATCGCAGCAATTGCGGCAGGAACTTGTAATAATGGTGGAAGCGATGCAACTGATAAGGATGATTACTATACCACAGATATTGAAGTTACTATCGCAGGAGATGTAAGTACACATCCCATAGAGCTATCTGGTATCCTACACCCTTCTTCCTCAGGCCTTGTAGCGCTTGGTTCTTATGATTTAGCTACTGATATTACCACCATAACTTTTACAGGTGTAAATATACTTGTAACAGGAGGAGATATACTAGCAGTTGACCTTATGAATGAATGTTGTTTTGGCACAGCTTTAGCACCATCGATAGCTGCGTGTAGTACACCACCATCTTGTGTAGTTGATGTTTGTTATGGTCTTCACTTAGACCAAGATCCATCTACGACAATCGGCACAGGAGACCCAATAGTTGATGCTGCCTTATATCCTCTAATAGATCCTTCCCTTGGTGGTTTGCCAAGTGCTAATTCTGCAGCGGATTATACTTTAGTATATGCGTTTGTAGATGCCAGTGGTAATATATTAGATTTGCAGGGTTCCACCACAATGGATGCTTTGCCAGGATCTGGTTATGATTTTGATCCATTAGCACTAGGGGTACCAGTACCACCTGTTCCACCTCTATATGATGCCTATTCGATTTATGCAATTAGCTATCACACCGCAACTACACCAGCGCCTGCAGTAGGAGATGTAATCGGTCTTGTGGAAGCGAGTGGGTGTGTTTGTACATCTATGTGTGAAGTGCATCATTTGTTGTGTTGTAATGCAGAGGTGTCAGAGGTTAACCCTATAGAGGATATATGCAGTGATGAGGCGATAGACGCATCATTTGTAGATCCAACTGAAAATACAGGAGACCCAGGTGGACCATTTGCTGGACTTACTGACTATATTACGGAATATTACTTAACTTATGAAGCTTATGATGGCAATACGGGCGCGACTCACCCTGTTAATGGATGGGATCGACACCTCATAATAGATCATAACGCTACGGGTGCATTTGATGCCTCTACATTGAATTTATATCCCGACTATCCTCTGCCTCCAGGTCCTGGTGGCTCATGTCAAACCCAGTCGATCACTTATTGTGTATGGGGATTAAATATTAAAACGGATGAATTGGATCCTACTGCTGGTATATTAAATAACATTCCATTAACTGACCATCTATACGATATCACGAATACAAATGGGGATTGGAATTTAGAGTGGTTCTGTTATACAGATGGATTCGTAGCTGGACCTAATAACCCGCCATCCTTAGATGATCCTGAGCCTCCAGTACCATCATGTACTTGTATTGATGTCAGTCAACCTATATGCTTCGAAGTATTCCTTAAACCGCAAGTTGAAGCGGGAGCTGACAAATGGATTTGTGAAAATGAACCGCCGTTCTCAGGTCCAGGCAATAGTGTACAGCTATGCGATGCTTTGATCGGTGGCTCTGCATGCAATGCAACTTGGACGATTGTAGCTACTTCAGGCAGTATTACTAGTGACCCGAGTCAATTGAGCCCTGCTGCAGGCACTCCTATGACTGATCCGTCCTTGGCAATATTTACGCCTAATGATGATACGAACGGATGGGTACGTTTACAGTTGAGAACGGAGGATCCAAATAACCCTTGTGGCTTTGTACAAGATTTTGTAACGGTATATGTAAATCAGGCGGCACATGTAAATGCTGGTTCTGATCTAACAGCTTGCCAAGGCGAGCCAGTACAATTAGCAGGTTCTTCGGTATTCGACGGATCAGAGACAGGCCAGTGGACGATACTTAGTGGTGGAGGAAGTATAAGTAATACAGGATTTACATCCAATCCAAGTACAGTGATATATACACCAGCCTCAAGTGGTTTTACAGGTGTAGTTACCTTAGCTTTGACAAGTAACGATCCTGATGCTTCAGGTTATGTTACTAATTGTGGTACTGATACTGGGGTGTGTGGAACTTATACGGATACAAAAACAATTACTTATGGTCAGGTTGCCACAGCTATTGCAGATGGTCCACTTGCTGTTTGTAGTTCTAATGCCCTAGCTAATGGTATTGTGATAACTGGTACAGCGACTGGTGGATCCACTAGTGGTTATTGGACGGATGGCAATGGCAGCTATAGCCCATCTAATCAAGCAGGCACCATCACTTATATGCCTACAGTAAATGAGCTGGCTGAAGGCTCAATCACACTGGTATTCAATACCGATGATCCTGTAGGTCCTTGTACTGCTGATCAGGATTTTATAACCATCATTATAGATCAAGATCCTAGTGTTGTTGCAGGATCAGATATAACACTTTGTGAAACAAGTGCGGCTAATCCAATATTTTTGAGTGGTGCGAGCATTGGGGGAGGGGCTAGCTCAGGAGCATGGTCCATCGTGTCAGGCACTGGTAGTTTGAGCAGTACTTCGTTCACTAATAACCCTGCACTAGTAACCTTTACAGCTAATGGAGCAGGTACGACTGTATTGAGCCTTACCACTGATGATGGTGGAGGATTGTGTACAGCAGTTAGCGATACACGAACCATTACAATTGACCCAGCAGCAGATGTAAATCTCGGTGCTGATCAATACATTTGTACAACTGATTTACCTGTGAACTTGGCAAATACTGGAACTACAACAGGTATATGGTCTAGCGAAGGTTCAGGAACCTTTAGCAGTACCACAAGTCAAGCTACAGTATATACCCCATCAATATTAGATTTGAATATTGGATCGGTGGAGATATATTTTACAAGTAGTGATCCTGTTGGTGTGTGCAATGCAATTAATGACGAAGTATTGATATTCTTTAGTGAAGGAGCATTTGTCGATGCTGGGTTAGATCAAGAAAAATGTTCATCATCCCCTAATGTAATATTAGGAGGTTCATTTGGTGGTTCAGCGAGCTCTGCAACTTGGAGTAGTAGTGGAACAGGTAGCTTCCAACCCAATGAAACAGTATTGAACGCAACCTATATACCAAGTGCGGTAGATATAGCTAATGGAAGTGTAACCTTAACGCTTACCACTGATAACCCAAGTGGAGGCTGTCCGTCAGCTACAGATATGATGCTGGTTACATTTAATCCAGCACCATCTGTAACGAATGGGCAATCAGTAAGTACTTGCTCTGGTGATGCGGTTGCTATTGCAGTTGTAGCCAGTGCTTTGGGAACATGGTCTGGTGGAAACGGAACCTTTGGGTCACTATCTAATCCCAATACAACTTATACCCCATCACAAGGAGAAGGACAATCATCAGTCACCTTAACCTATACTATTTCAGATAGTGATGGCGATGGTCCTTGTGGCTCAGCTAGCGGTACTGTACAAGTTAATGTAGCTTCAGAATCCTATGCTGATGCAGGACCTAATCAATCGGGCTGCTATGGTACTCAAGTCGAGCTTGGTGGAAATTCAAGTGGTACTGGAATATTGACATACAGTTGGTCGCCACAAGTGGGATTGAGCTGTTATAACTGTCCTAATCCAGTAGCAACCATCACCCAAAACAGAAACTATACATTGACAGTAGGTAGCAGTTGTGGTACTGATACGGATTTAGTGACAGTTGCAGTTTCTTCATTAGCTGACTTGCCAGGTGAGAATATAAGTGTATGTGATCTGCCATATACATTTAGCGCACCATCAGGCTATAATAGCTATAGATGGATTTTTAATGGCTCAATCGTAGGTAATACACAAAACTATAATGCGACGTCATTTGGCGTTTATATTTTAGAAGTGACTGATGCAGGTGGTTGTATGAACAATGCAACCTATCAGGTGAGTCAAGCTAACTGTGATGAACCATATTTGGTGCAAGATCCTTGTGTATGTCTCAATAATGCAACTACAGGAGGTAATGGACAGTTCAGTACCTTAATTACGATAATGGCACCTGCAGGACAAGACTGGGTTGTTACAAGTGTGAATAATTTTTATAGCATCAACAGCTTAGATCCTCCAGCAAATCCGTTATTAATAACTGTGGGTACGCCATTAACTGAAGTGTCTTCAGGTATGTATCAAATAAATGGCATTCACATTGATGATACACAGTTTACTATAACAGTTTCTAACGGATTGGGTGATTCCTTTACGACGAATGGTGCTTGTTATTATCCTAATCCAAGCGTTCCAAATCTATTGCCAGTCTATTGTTCTACCGATCCCGCATTTGTACTAGCTGGTTCAGCTGGTACGGCAAGTGGAGATGGCGTATTTACCATTGATGGCATTGCATCTACATCCTTTGATCCAGCAAGTTTAGGAGTAGGTTCTCACTTGGTGGAATACACATTTGATGAAGATAATAATGCTTCAAATCATCCTGGTTGTATTCAGAGTACTGGATCAATTGTAGTATTAATTGAAGATTGTTATGATGCAGAATTTTTGGGTAACTATGTATGGATTGATACCAATGGCAATGGAATACAAGACGGTGGAGAAGTAGGTGTTCCTGGCGTTATCGTTTATCTTTATGATTCATCAGGTATGTTGGTAGCAACAACTAATACAGATGTAGATGGATATTATTATTTTGGGTATCCCGGAGCAGGAAATTATTATATTGAGATAGATATCCCAACAGGCTATACTGTTAGTCCTAACAATGCTGGAGGAGATGATGCAAGTGATTCTGATTTCAGTTTAAATGGGGTATCACCCATATTCACAGTAGGTAATAATCCTGATTTAGACATAGACTTAGGCCTAACGCCAGTGGCTGAATGCAACGATTTTGAAGTAGCGGCGCAGGTTTCTTGTGCTGGCGAACCTGGTAACTATACTTACCAAGTAACATTAACGATGATAGGCGGCAATCCAGGAAATGGAGGCTATTTAATCACATCAACACATCCAGGTGGGTATAATAATGTTTACACCGATGGAAATGTATTGACCGATGGCCCATTTGATGTAGTAGCTGGTCAAGGCTATTCATATACCGTAACGGTTGCTAATAATCCATCCTGTGTAGCTACAGCAAGTTCAATAGCATCGGGCTGTGGACCTACTGCTGTTCAATTATTAGATTTTACTGGAAAAGTAAGAATGAACGACAATCAGTTATTATGGGCTACTGCTACTGAAGTCAATAATGATTATTTTATACTCTATCGTTCTGTGGATGGTCAACATTTTGAGCCTATTAAGAATATTGATGGGGCAGGAAATAGCAACATATTGATTAACTATCATTTTGAAGATATGGATGTGTATCCTGGTACATTCTATTATCGCTTAGACCAAGTAGAGTATAACGGAACAGTGAGATCATCAGAGATTGTAACTCTAGTTAGAGAGAATCAATCGATGGATGCATTGTCAGTTTATCCTGTACCTGCAAATGATATAATTCATCTCGTATGGAATTCAGCTAAAGAAGATAGTCAAGAGTTTTCGATCATCGACATCTTAGGCAGAAAACTAATCACTTGGGAGCAAGAGATGGAAAGCAATATCAATCATTATCCTATTAATATTAGTGGATTGCCATCAGGTACTTATTTTATACAAGCAAGGGTTAATTCCAATATGGTCGTTACTAAGTTTATTAAAAACTAGGACTACGATTTATTAATCTTTTAATTCGGTAATACAAGCCCCGTCATTAATATGGCGGGGCTTTTTTTATTGATACTTTGTGAGTCGATTATCTGTATGCATTTTTTTTGTTTTGGGCGATGCCTTACAGGCCCGGGCTGCTCCAGGCTACACTGCGTTTCGGTC